>JAKACE010000477.1 GCA_021821705.1 Actinomycetes bacterium
AGGCCACGGCCCTGCCGTCGTCGCTGGCGCGGTCGTCGGTTTCCATGTACGTGAACCCCGTCGCCACGGCGTGCTCGAAGGCTGCCCAGCTGTTTTCGGGGGCCTCACCAGCCCCTCCGCGGTGGGCGAAGGCCAGAGGATCCCCGTGCTCGGAGTACGCCCACGAGCTCGCAGGCCGTGCCATGCTGGGCAAAGATACCCAGTCAGGGGTGCGGGGCCGGAGGCCGGGCTGAGCGCGGCCAGGTCGGTGCGGTCTGCAAACCGGTGGTGCTGCAGCCGACCGGGTGAGCCATTGCTCCAGTGCGGCGCGAAAGCTTTGCGCTGGGGTACGGTTTGTGCCGTGGTCAGCATCGATATCTCTTCAGCCCGGCTGGTACCGGGTGCAGGCGAAGGCGGCTGGTTGTGCAGGCTGCCTAGCGCGGTGGTGTGGGCCCCGGGCCACGGCGACGAGGCCGAGGAGCTGGTCAGGACCTGTTTGTCGGCGGGCAGTGCCCCTGAGCTGCTCGGTAGGGTTGGTTCGCACCTGGCCGACCCACGGGGGGCAGCGTGGCCACCCTTCGCCATCGTGGCAGCTCGCGGTGCCGACGTAGTCGCCGTGGTGCACGGCCCGGTGGAACTGCAGGTGAGGCACGGGTCGGGTGAGGAGCGCCTCTTCGGGGGGGAGGAGGTCGGTTCTTGGCTCAACCGGGTGCTGCGCAACGTGTCCGCTGTGAGGGCCGGGGCGCCCGCCGCCCCCGATGCTCTGTCCGACCTGCACCAGGGGGTGGTCCGGGCGAGCGGCTTCGCCCTGCTGCCCGTTGGCGCCAGGGGCTCGGACGCCCCGGCGCCGGCCGCCGTCGCCCCGGCCGCCGTCGCTCGCTCTCAGTCATCGGCCCCGGCACAGCAGGCCGGGCCGGTCGCGAGCGCGGCCGCGTCCCACCAGCGCTTCGTTGACGACGACTTCGGTCCCGGCTTCAGCGCCGCCGATTTCAGCGACGACGAGTTCGCGGCCGAGAGCCCGACGGTCGTGGAGCAACCGGCCGTGGGAGGGGACGCCACCCTGGCCGAGACTGTCGGGCGCCGCGGGCTCGGGCGTCTGACATGGGACAACGGCGAGGTGGACGAGCTCGACGGGCCGGCGCTCGTGGGTAGGGACGTCTCGACCGACGAGGCCGTCCTGGCCGGGCGCATGGCCGGCCTGGTGCCCGGCGGCCAAAACGACAGCATGTCGCGCGTCCATGCGGAGATCAGCCTGCGTGGGGCCGAGGTCGTGGTGGTAGACCGGGGGTCGACCAACGGGACCTTCATCTGGGACGAGGCGGCCAAGGCCTGGCAGCGTCTCGCCGCCGGCCAGGCTCACGCTGTGACCCCTGGTACGGTCCTCGCCTTCGGGGAGCGCACCGCGACCTTCGAGGGCCGCACCGCACCGGTGGGCTGAGCGCCCGGCGCTGCTGACGGCCCCATGGACGGGGCCCCCGGTGCCCATCCTTAACAAGCGCTGAATCTTCGGGGCCGGTCAGCCCGGAGGCGTAGGGTGGCTGGTATGGCCGACAAGGCGACGTTCGCGGAGCAGGCGATGCCCTTCATGAGCTCGCTCTACAGCGCGGCGCTGCGCATGACCCGCAACGGCCCGGATGCCGAGGACCTGGTCCAGGAGACCTACCTCAAGGCCTACCGCGCTTTCGGGTCGTTCCAGGAGGGCACCAACCTCAAGTCCTGGCTCTACAAGATCCTGACCAACACCTTCATCAACGCCTACAGGGCGCGCCGGCGCCGCCCGGTGGAGTCCGACATGGAGGACGTCGAGGACCTGTACCTCTACCGCCGGCTTGGTGGCTTGGAGGCGGCTGCAGCCAGCCGCAGCGCCGAGGAAACGGTCCTGGACGGCTTCAGCGAAGGCGAGGTCAAGGCCGCCGTCGAGTCGCTGCCCGAGCAGTTCCGCATTGCTGTCGTGCTCGCCGACGTCGAGGGCTTCTCCTACAAGGAGATAGCCGACATCCTGGACGTGCCCATCGGTACGGTGATGAGCAGGCTCCACCGGGGAAGAAGGGCACTGCAAAAAGCGTTGCACACATATGCGAGCGAGCACCGGCTGGTGTCTCCCGCCGACGTGGCCAACTGACGAAGCGCGAGCGAGCCAGATGCACCTGAGTCGTACGAGCATGGAGGAGAGCGGGTGAACCGGCCGGTGGCGGAGCCTTGCCAGGAGGCGATCGCCACGCTCTACAGCTTTCTCGACGGCGAGCTCACCCCGGACATGCGGGAGCGGATCCAGCACCATCTGGACGACTGCGCACCGTGCCTGAGCAAGTTCGACTTCGAGTCCGAGCTGAAGGCCGTGATAGCCCGAAAGTGCAGGGACGAGGTCCCCGAGTCACTGAAGCTGCGCGTAGCTCAGGCTCTGCGAGCCGAAGACGGGTCGTGAATAGCCTGCGCCTCTCCCGGGTACATGGGGTTGCGTCCGGGAAGGAAGTTCCCCCAGCAGACGTTAGTGAGAGAGATGAGCGAACGATCACTCGGTGGCCACATGCTGAGCGGAGGGGAGCGCCCGTCGAAGTCGTTCGGGCGCGACCGGACCTGCCGCCAACCAGGTTGCAACACGAAGCTCTCGATGTACAACAACGGCAAGTACTGCTTCCAGCACGAACCGATGGCCGTGCCGCGCACCCGGGGCCGCAAGATCGCATAGCTCACTGGGCTGTCCAGGGGGGACGGCATTGAGCTCGACCAGCGAGGGGCCCATTGCCTGGGACCTTGCCGAGAAGG
>JAKACE010000478.1 GCA_021821705.1 Actinomycetes bacterium
GGGCGCGCCCGCTCCACCTGGGCCCGGAGCTGCTACGCCGGGCTGTGCAAGCTGCAAAGATGTGCCCAACAGGAGTGCCGACCGTGCGACCACCTCCCAGTCACCGGAGGTGGCCACTGGAGGTGGTGCCGATGCGCGACAGCAGGGCAGTCCAGCCACAAGGCGAAGGCGCCTGGCCAGAACGAGCGCAGCACCTGGAGGGCGACGTGGTCGGGCGCCTGGAGCGCTTGGCCGACCTGCACGACAGCGGCGCACTGAGCGGGACCGAGTTCGCTCAGGCGAAGGCTCGCGTACTAGGGCAAGCCGCGGACATCTCCCCGCACCTCAGTGCCGGGGACGACGACGACGGAGCGGCCGATGACCTGGACGACGGGCTGCCGTACCCGGACGAGACCATCTCCCTACGCTGGGCTCCCTGGTGGATGGTCGCCGCAGTCGTCGGCAGTGCCGTCCTGGCCCTCCTGACCTTGGGCGCGGTCGATCCCCTCTTCCAAGGGCCTCTCGCCTACGCCGTCGCCTTGGCCGTGATGACGTTCGCCGGGCTGGTCTTCACCTACGTCGACGCTCGAGAGACCGAGCGCGGCGGCGTGCCGTTCTTCGGTAGCCAGGTCGTCGTGCTGCTCGTCCTCGGCGCGTGGGCATACCTTCTCCAGCGCGCTTACCTGCGGAAAGGCACAGCCCTCGCACACGGCGACCACTGGCTCGCGGTCCCGCTGGCACTTGCCGCTCAGGTCATTCTGGCGAGCCAGGCGCCCGCGATCGCCAGCCTCACCATCCCCCACTAAGCGGTGGTCATTCTGGGTGCGGCTCCTCTAGTCGAGCGAGATCTGCCGCTGCCGGAGGGCCCCCTCGAGCTGGACATAGGTCGGCGCTGGTCGCGGACACTGACCAGGCATCCGCCGTGCTTGGTGGGCTGCCTGAGCGAGCTTCCTGAGCACCCCTCCGACAGCCTCCTCAGGCACAGAGCTCGTGAGCACTCCCCGGTAGTTGGTCAGGAGCGCTTGCACGGCCTTGGGGAGACGTGCCGTATCGATGCTGCCGTCGATGCGGAGGTAGGGCAGGTGCCAGGTGGCCGGGTCCGCGGGGTTGCCGACGAAGCCGAAGCACTGCGCCGGCAGCTTGTACTTGGGGTGCAGCACTACGCCGTCCGCGCCGCCTGAGGCATCCACGACTGCACCCAGCCCGTACGCGCCCACGACTGGCTCGCTCGGGCGGCACAGGTGCCACTCGCCTGGTGGCCGGTCACGATAGATGCCGTTCTGGCTGAGCCACCACATGGAGGCGACATCAGGAGCACCGTCGATGTCGAAGTAGGCACGAGGCCGTGGCTCGACCGAGCGGCCGTCGGCGGACCAGGCGCGGTCCTCGGCGTAGAACAAGCGACCGTCAGACACGGCGATCGTCGCAACTGCCTGCTCCTGGGCGTAGCCATGGGCCTGCTCCCGCGCCTTCTCGAACGCCGGCGACCCGTAGCTGAGCGAGCCGGGCCTCTTCGTCTCCACGATGAGCCGCTTCAGCCCAAGCCGGGTCACGACCAGGTCCGCGCCGTCCACCTGGGAGTTGACATCTGCGACCGTCCAATCGAGCGCCAGCGTCAGCAGGTCGACGACGATCTCCTCGGCGGCCTTCTCAGGCACCTTGCCGAAGCGTTCGCCCTGCCGGAGCCGCTGGCCGCGCAAGACCTGGAACTCGCCCCAGTGTGCAGCGACGCGCTCGCTCAGCCGTGCGTAGGTGGCCGGGGCGGAGATTGCCACGGTCCGAGACTGTACCGTCCTGCCCTGGCGGCTGTCATCAGAGCGCCCCAGCCCTCCTCGCCACGTTGCGGACGGCCATGGCCGACCAGCTGGCCGCTCGGCGTGGCCGAAGCTGCTCCGCGTCCAGCGCCGACGCAATGGCTCGGTAGCTCGCGCCCCCGCGCCGCAGCTCAACGACTCGGGCCACGACCGTCTGCTCATCCTCGTCGGGCACGGCGTCACGGTCGCGGCCCTTGCCGTCGCCCCGGAAGCCGAAGGCGTAGTCCCCGACCGCATGCTTGCCGGTCGCTGCCTTGGCCTGGCGGCCGTCCCGCAGGCGCTTGGCGATCAGGTGACGCTCGAGCTGCGCCACTCCCCCGATGACCTGGCGGACAAAGGTCCGCATCGGGTCATCGGGGTCATCGGCCAGCACCTCGCCACCGTCGACCGTGAACACCTGAGCGCCAGCGCGCCACGCCACCTGGAGCACCGTCTCCTGGACGTGGAGCGCCCGGGCCAGACGGTCGAGCTTCGCCACCACCAGGCCGGTCGCCTGCGGTGGGGGTCGCAGCATGTCCAGAGCAGCAGACAGGCCGGGCCGGTCGGCTGCGTCCTTGGTGCCGCTCACGCCGGCGTCCGAGCACACAGCCATGATGCGGTGACCATTGGCCTTCGCCCACTTGCGGATCGCCCGCTCCTGGACCTCCAGGCCGTACCCGTCGTCGGCCTGCCCCTTCGTGCTCACCCTCACGTAAGCCACCAACTGCATGCTCTCAAGCATACCCGTCCCTAGCTGCGATGTAAACAGTTCCGAGGAATCTTTTACCCTAGGAGGCCGAGACGCCTTCGCTCCCGGTTGACGAGGGCGAGCGGGCGCTCCGTACCGTGCCGCCGCCGGTAGGCGTAGCAGGCTCGGCACCGCGTACCGCGACCACCCTGGACCTCGTTCGAGCAGCCGCACGGGTTGGCGCACCGCGCCGTCTTGAGCTCATCCCCGGCGGCGCTCCCGC
>JAKACE010000479.1 GCA_021821705.1 Actinomycetes bacterium
CACCGGCCAAGCCCAGGCCACGGAGATGGCCGTCCCGGCGGCGATCGTCCCGGCGGCGGCAACCGGGTGGCCCAGGCTCAGCAGTACGCACCCCGCAGCCAGGCAGCCCAGGGCCAGTGCGACGGCAACCCAAGCCTTGACACTTTCCACCAGGCGCTGGGGGCCGTGCCAGGCCGGGGTCGTCCCCGCTACAGGGCTGGAGTACTGCATCGCACCGGTGCACATACCCATTGGCCGGCCTCGGGCGAACATGCCATAAAGCGAAAACCGCTGTGCCCCCGCGGAACATGCCTCTACAGCGATAAGCGCTGCGGCCCCGGTGGCCCGAGCAGGGTCAGCGGTAGCGCCGGCCCCGTGCTGTCACCGCCGCCGGCCCTCGACCATCACAGGCCCAGGGCGGCGCTGCAGGCCGGCCAGGGGGCCCAGCCGTCCTGCGATTGAAGGTGCTGTGCCGCCGCGTCCTGGTCCCAGTAGGGCGCTTCGGAAGCCACGCCGGGGTAGCCGAGCCCGGACCAGGTGGCGCCGGAGAACTGATAGGCGCCGTAGAAGCCGTTGCCCGTGTTCTCCTTGTAGTTGTCACCGGACTCGCATGTGCGCAGTTCGAGCCAGACCCCGCCCGCCGGGGGCGGGTGTGCGCCGGGGACGGTAGTGACCGGTGCCGTGGTCGTGGTGCTGGCTGGAGGCGGCGGCATGGCGGTCGTCGAAGCAGCGGGCACGGTCGACACCGCCGGCGCCGAGGTCGTCGTGGCCGATGGCGCCGTCGTTGTGGTCGGGACCGTCGTCGTGGTCGGGACCGTCGTTGTGGTCGTCGGGACCGTCGTCGTGGGGGTGGTACTGGTGGTGGTCACGCCCGTTGTGGGCGCGGCTAGCGGTACGAGGGCCAGGGTCGTCGGGCTGGACGTGGTCAGTGTGGTGGGAGCGGCGGGGCGCGATGTGGGAGCCGGTGCCTGTGCGCCGAAGACGGGCGCCTTGCCTGCCAGCTGTGCTTGCACCACCCGCACCAGCCCCCTGGCCTGCGGGGGCCCCGCTGGTGCTCGTAGGGCCGCTGCTCGCATCCTGGCCAGCCTGGCCTGGGCCTGGTCGACCAGCTGTTGCAGCGCTTCGGCCCTGGCCAGAGCCTGCGCCCGGGTGGCGGCTGCCGAGCGCTCGGCGGCCATGCTGGCGCCGAGGTGAGCGCGGTAGGCGGCAAGGCGGGTCGCCAGGCGGGCAGCAGCAGAGTCGAAGCGGGCCAGGACCTCGGCCAGGTCACCGATAGCCAGGTGCTCGTAGGCCGCCTGGTCGGCCTGGGTGACGAAATCGGCCTGGCCGGGCCCGACGGGGGCCTCGCTCGGGACACCCCCCGCATAGGACAGCAGTGCCTGTTGCTGCAGGAGTGCCCTGGTGCGGGCGTACTCGGCGCTGGCCGAGCGGACCGAACGGTCCAACGAGCGGACCTCCGCCCGGAGGCGGACCACCACACGGGCATCGCTCAGGTAGGCGACCGTCAAGGCATGCACCCTCTCTCCTTGACGGACTTCCTCGGCTGCCAGTGCCGCGGCGCGGGCCTTGGCGGAGGGAAGGTTCGCGGCCGTGCCCTGGCCCGGGAGCGCGCTGAACCCAGCTCCGGCTGCCGCCAGGCTCAACAGGACCGCGCCCAGGCGCCCTGGCCTGTGCGGCGCCCCAGGTGCCCTGCCAGGTTTGTGGCACGCCACGACGAGCAGACATTAGCTGGCCGGCCTGCGGGCGGGCTAGTGGAGGCCCGAACGCGGCGGACTGTCGACGCCACCAGGCCCCGCCGCGTTGCCGGGACGCTCCTGCCCAGCAGCCACCGGCCGGTGGCTGCTGCTCATCTTCGTGGCGCGGGCTCCTCCTCACCTTCCTGGCGCGGGCGTCGTCCCGCCCTCGCGGGCGGGGTCTGAAGCCGTGGCTGCACTGGGCTCAGGGCCCAGGCCAGACCAGGTTGCGGCCCTGGTAGATAGCGGCGACGTACTTGGGGTCGATGATCCCGTTGAGGTCCACCGGGTGCCTGACGAGGTGGTACTGGAGCAGCAATCGGTAGTCGGGCTGCCACTGGGCCAGGGTCTCGTAGCCCACCCCGTGGCCGGGCAGCAGGGTCGAGAGCACTTCGTGCGACTCCACACGCCAACGCTGGATGTTGAGCTTGACCGGGTAACCCGCCTGGTACTTCGCCGCGTCGGCGACGCACCGGGCCGCGTGGGAGACACAGAAGCCGAAGGCCTCGAAGGTCGCTCTCAGGAAGTCCTCGACGGCGCCGGGGTGCGCCTGCGCCCACTTTCGGTTGACGTCGAGGACGTTGAACGCGCCGTGCAACCCGAACGACTCGGGGTCCCACTCGCGGATCTTGTAACCGGCGTCGCGTAGCTGGAGCGGCTCGTTCGACTTGTAGGCGGTCAGCGCCTGCACCTGGCCGCGGGGCAGGATGGTGGGGTCGTAACCAACGGCCACCTCGTGCAGAGAGGACATCCTGACACCGGCCTTTTCGAGCATGGCCGTGATGATGGGCGGCATGGCGCCCTTGTAGCCGATCACCTTGCCGTCCAGCTGGCGCAGGTTGGTGATGCTCGTCATGGTCAGCAGGGTGGAGGCGGACATGTTGCCGTAGGTGGCGATGGCATCGACCGGGATGCTCGGCGTCCCCGCGACGTCGGTGATGGCGTCCGAGGGCGAACCGAGCTCGGTGATCGTGGCCCGGCCGGCCGCCACGAGCTGTCCCGAGGACGCCGGGTCGCCCGTGCCGGGG
>JAKACE010000480.1 GCA_021821705.1 Actinomycetes bacterium
GCGAAGGTCGTCAGCTCGCTCGTGGGCCTGGACGCCAAGCTGCGCCAGTACGAGATGGGGGAGCGTTTCATCTCCGAGGTCAGCCGGCTGGGCGGACGCCAGCTCTTCGACCTCGTGTGGCAGGGGCCGGAGTGGCTGCCCACCCTGGGCGAGATCAAGGACCCCGCTTCATGGGCGCAACGTACGGCCGGTCTCGGCCGTACCGCCTGAGCCGGTCGGCGCCGGACAGCCGGCCATGGCCCGCGTCCTGGTCGTCGACGACGAACCCGACCTGAGGGAGCTTGTTCGCATCAGCCTGCAGCTGGCTGGTCACGAGGTGTCGGTGTGCGCCGACGGCGGCGAAGGATTGGACGCCGTACGGCGTTGCCGGCCTGACGTGGTCATCCTCGACGTGATGATGCCCGTATTGGACGGTTGGGACGTGCTGAGCCGTCTGAAGTCGGATCCGGACGCCTCGGTGGCATCCATCCCGGTGCTCATGCTTACGGCCCGAGCCGACGAGCTGGACAGTATCCGTGGCAGTATCGAGGGCGCCGTCTGCTACCTGACCAAGCCGTTCTCGATCGAGGACCTCCGGTCGGCGGTGCTCGCCGTGATGGGGCGCGGTCCCGAGCCTGCGCTGCGACGAGCGGCACAACAGGACGCCCTGGTACGCCTGGCCCGGTTGGAGCGGGGCACGGCGGGACCAGCGGGCCGCCCGTCCGGCCCCCGCATGACCCGCCTCGAGCCCGTCAGCAGCGCTGTCAAAAGCCCGAGCGGCCCCCGCCGCGACACCTCCACCTGGCCCGCCTGGCTGGCGTCGGCCAGCATGACACCTCGTGACCGGGAGATACTCGAAGCCGTCATGTCCTGCGCCAGCCTTGGCGAAGCGCGCGCCACGCTGCAGTTGAGCCGCAGCTACGTCTACTCGAGACTGCGCCATCTGGCCCACGGCCTGGGCTTGCCCAGCGGACCGGCCCTGGTAAGGGCGTTGCGGGCCGCGAACGCGCTAGGCGAGCGGCCCTCGGGTGCCGGGCCGAGCCGCTGATGCTGAGCGCACTCGCGTCCCAGCCGTGGCCGGACGTCCTCACGGGCGCACTGGCGCGCTGCACCTTCCCAGGAGCGGACGAGCCTGCACCCTGCGCCGTGTCCGGCGGCCCGGACTCCATCGCCCTGCTGGCGCTGGCTGTGGCTGCCGGCTGCCGTGCTCATGCCGTGCACGTGGACCACGGGCTCCGGCCGTCGAGCGCCGCCGAGGCCGAGGTGGTGTGCGAGGCGGCCCGGGCGCTCGGAGCGACGTTCGAGACCGTCACGGTCGCCGTCCGGCCTGGTCCCGACCTCGAGGCCAGGGCGCGTCGCGCCCGGTACGAGGCCTTACCCAGGGGTGCCCTGGTAGGCCATACCGCCGACGACCAGGCGGAGACCCTGTTGCTCAATCTGATGCGGGGCTCGGGCCTCGACGGGCTGGCCGCCATGCGGCCCGGCCCGGCAGGACTGAGGGGCGTCCGGCGGCCCATCCTGGCCTTGCGCAGGTCGGAGACGGCCGCCATCGCGGCGGCGCTCGGTCTTCGCACCGTTCGCGACGAGTCCAACCAGGACATGCGCTTCCGGCGCAACCGCGTCCGGGCCGAACTGCTGCCCATGCTTGCCGACGTCTCCGGCCGCGACCCCGTCCCGGTGCTGGCGCGCACCGCTCAGCTGTTGGCCCAGGACGCCGAGATGCTGGCCGGCCTGGCCACCGGCGTGGACCCGACCGACGTGCGTGCGCTCAGAGCCGCGCCCCGGCCAGTGGCCCAACGTGCGTTGCGGGCCTGGCTGCGCCAGGGCCAGGGTGTCGAGCAGCACCCGCCGTCGGCTGCCGAGACCGAGCGTGTCTGGCAGGTGGTGAATGGTGCCGCCAAGGCCTGCGAGCTGGCCGGAGGCCGTCGCGTGAGCCGGTCCAAGGGCCGACTGCGGCTTTCGGTGCCGGCACCGGTATAGGTTGGCAGCGCCCATGGACGACGACTCTGCCACTCTTGCGCCCGCCGGTCAGAGGTGCCTGGCCGAAGACCCCGGCCTGGGCGACCCCCGCCTGGGCGACCCCGGCCCGGGCGACCCAAACCTTGGCGACCCAAACCTTGGCGACCCAAACCTTGGCGACGTGGTTGTGAGCGAGAGCCAGATCCGCCACCGCATAGCCCAGCTGGGGGCGGAGATCACCGCCGACTACGCCGGCAGGCCGCCATTGCTCGTCGGCGTGCTCAAGGGTGCGTTCATGTTCATGAGCGACCTGGCGCGTGCCATCGCCCTGCCGGTCGAGTTCGACTTCATGGCCGTCGCCTCCTACGGCAGCAGCACCCGGACCAGCGGGGTCGTCAGGATCGTGAAGGATCTCGATACAGACCTGGCCGGCCGCCATGTGCTCGTCGTCGAGGACATCGTCGATTCCGGGCTCACGTTGGCCTTCCTCCTGCGCAACCTGGCGGCCCGCCACCCGGCCAGCCTCGCCGTCTGCGCCCTGTTGGCCAAGGGGCCACCCTCGGAGCAACCCGAGCTCGCCTACGTCGGTTTCCACATACCGCGTGACTTCGTGGTCGGTTACGGGCTGGACATCGCCGAGAAGTACCGCAACGTGAGCTCCATCCGGCGCTATATCGGTACGGTGCAGGCCTGAGCCGTGGCGGTGGACCAGGCGCGCGTGGCCGCCGCCGTGAGGGAGCTCTTGGCCGGGGCGGGCGAGGACCCCGATCGTGACGCGCTGAGGGAGACACCTGCCCGG
>JAKACE010000481.1 GCA_021821705.1 Actinomycetes bacterium
TCCAGGAACGGACCAGGAGAACAGGCCTCTACGATGCCGTACAGCTCATCGGGTTTGCGCGAATGCTCGCGCTTGCGGGAGGCGAACAGGTTGACCTGGCGGCGAGCCGGTGCCAGGGTGCGCATGCGCCCGCGGGACCCGAACAGGACCAGCTCGGTCACGTTGCGGAAATAGAAACCTACTCCCCGGCCGTCGCTGCCCCCGTCCATGCGCACCTTGTGCCACACCAGGTTGGCCTTGTAGGCGAAACCCCAGTTCTCCATGACCGTCAGGCCGTCTGCGAGAAGGGCGTTGGGTACCCACAGGTAGCAGTGGGAGGTGCCGGCCATGAGCTCGGCCACGGGCAGGGCCGCGATCTCCTTGGTCGCCATGGTCGAGTACCTGGCCAGCCGCCGGTGCTCGGGGGCGACCTTTCCCGTGCGGTTGAGGAAGCGCCACGGCGGGTCGGCGAGCACGGTGCCGAAGGGCTGGGCCGTACCCAGCGCCGCCAGGGACAGCTCGGCTGGGCTCGGCGTCACGTCGGCGATCCGCCGATGATACCCGGGCAGTGGTGGGCCTGGCTCCACCGGGACGGCCGGGGCGGCCCGGCGCTACCCTTTGCTCCGACGGCCGGCGCCCATGAGGGCGGGAGGAGGACGCGATGACCGACGAGTACAGGGCCAGCGGCGTGGACTACGACCTGCTGGACGCGGCCAAGCGCGATGCCATCGCCGCCGCCGCCGGTACCTGGGTGCTCCCGGTGCCCATGGGCGTCGAGATGCTCGGAGCGTCTCGGGGCCAGCCCGCTGTCGTCTGGTCGCTGCAGGGACGCCACTTCGCCATGGTGCTCGAGTGCCTGGGCACCAAGTCCGCCCTGGCCCGTGAGTTCCAGGAGCTGACGGGTGCGGACATGTTCGACGCCGTCGGTTACGACACGGTGGCTGCGGTCGTCAACGACATGTGCTCGGTGGGTGCGCTGCCCATGGTCGTGAACGCCTATTTCGCCACTGGTACACCGGCCTGGTACGGCCGCAGGGGCCGTTTCTCGTCGCTTGTCCGCGGCTGGAGGGCGGCCTGCGAGGCGTCGGGTGCGGCGTGGGGCGGCGGCGAGTCGCCGATGTTGAAGGGGATAGTGGCCGAAGGCGAGATCGACCTGGCCGGCTGCGCCGTGGGCACAGTGCCTCCTGGGCAGCCCCCCTTGCTGGGCGAGGCCCTGGAGCCCGGCGATGAGATCGTGATGGTGGCCAGCAGCGGGCTGCACACCAACGGCGCCTCACTGGTGCGCAGGGCGGCGGACGCGCTCGGAGGGCTCGGCACACTGATGCCCGACGGGCGCAGCATGGGCGAGGCCCTGCTGGCGCCCAGTCTCGTCTACGTGAGCCTGTTGAAAGAGATCTACGCCCGCGGGCTGGTCCCGACGTATGCCTCGCACATAACCGGCCACGGTCTGCGCAAGGTGATGAGGGCGGACAGGGCTCTCACCTACCGCCTGCACAGCCTGCTCGAGGTCCCGGCGTCACTGCAGTTCGTGGTGGACGCCCTGTCCCTGTCCGCCCGCGATGCCTATGGGACCTTCAACATGGGCAACGGTTTCGCCGTCTTCTGCCGGCCGGGCGACGGGCCTGTTGTCGTCGAGGCGGCCGGTGCCGCCGGTTACCTTGCCCGGTTGTGCGGGGCCGTCGAAGCCGGCCCGCGCCAGGTGGTCCTGGAGGCACAGGATCTGGTCTTCTCGGACCAGGATCTGCAGCTGTCCTGAGGCGGGGCCGTCGCGGGGCGCAGCCAGACCTCGGGCGGTAGCGTCCTGCTATGGCAAGGGACGAGCGCGCCGACGGCAGGCGTGTACTGGTGACCGGAGGCACGAGCGGCTTAGGAGAGGCGATGGCGGCCGCCCTTCTCGAAGCCGGTGCACAGGTGGCGGTGACCAGCCGGGACCAGGAGCGGGCGGTCGCCGCCGCTCGCCGGCTGGGCCGGGGTTGCCTTGGGCTCGGCATGGACGTGCGCGACGAGGTGGAGGTGGAGCGGGGCGCCGAGCACGTCCAGCAGCAGTTGGGCGGCCTGGACGTGCTTGTCAACAACGCCGGGATCGGGATGCGGACGGTCAACCCGAGGTTCTTCAGCGACCCGCAGCCGTTCTGGGAGGTGCCTGTCGAGGGGTTCAGGGACCTGGTCGCTACCAACCTGACCGGTTACTTCCTGGTGGCACGGGCTGTGGTGCCCCGGTTCTTGGCGGCAGGCAGCGGGCGGGTGGTCAACATATCGATGAACCACTCCACGATGAACCGCAGAGGTTTCGTCCCGTACGGCCCGGCCCGGGCCGGGGCCGAGGCACTGGCGCGGATCATGGCGGCCGACCTGGCCGGAACGGGTGTCACCGCCAACATCCTGCTGCCGGGCGGGGCCACTGCCACCGGGATGATCCCGGCGGGACTGCCTCCCGAGCGCCGGGCGCAGTTGCTCGCACCCGAGGTCATGGGGCCTCCCATCAGGTGGCTGTGCTCGCAGGAGGCCGTCGGTGTCCACGGCGAGCGTATTGTGGCCACTGGGTTCGAGGCGTGGCTGGCAGCCCGGCGTAGCCGTGTGAGCGATGCGACCACGGTGCCGGGCAAGGGACCGCCTTAGGACAAGTTGCGCGGTCGCAGACCGAAAAGAACCGTTGCACAGGCACGAAGCCCAGGCGACCGCGCAACTTGTCCTGCGGCGAGCCCTAACCCCGCGTAGGGGATCCGGCCCGGCCCGGTCCTGTAACGGCGCGT
>JAKACE010000482.1 GCA_021821705.1 Actinomycetes bacterium
TGGTGGGGGCGGTGATGTCCAGGGAGGCGGCGCTGCTCGTGGTAGGGGCGGTGCTGGCCGAGCGGCTGGCCGGCCTGGTCTTGCCTGCCAGATCGGCGGGTGTCCCCGGCCACGGTGGCCGCCGCCTGGGGCGGGCGCTCGGGATGGACGATGCCGCCTGGGTGCTGCCGGGCCTGGCTTTCGCAGCGTGGCAGGTAGCGCTGCGCCTTAGCGACGGCGAGTTCCCTGTCCTGCGCTCGGGGCGCCGCAACGTCGGCCTACCCTTGTCGGGCTTCGTCCAGGGGGCCCGGCACTACCTGGACCTGCTGCCGCAGACGGGTGCCCTGCTCTGGTTCTGGGAGCTGGGGGTGCTGCTCGTGGTCGGCGGGTTCGCAGCCGCGTCGCTGCGCTCCAGCCGTGCCCTCGGCTACGAGAAGCTGGCCTGGCTGGGAGCGCTCGTGTTGGCGGTGCTGCTCGGCCCGGCCGTCTGGTCGGGCAACGTCGGCTTCCGCAGCCTGGACGACTTCTACGTCCTCAGTTACGTGGTGGCCCTGAGCTCGCCCACCGAGCTGCGGGCCCCGGCGGTCCTCGGTGCTGTCACCTGGGTGGCGGTGGCAGTCGAGCTGGTGCGCTTCATCTGAGCCCGCTGGTCGTCCGAGTGCCCCTGCTAGGGCGGCCGGGTCACCGGGCGGCCGCCGCGTCGCGGTAGAGGTCGGCCAGGCCCAGCGCGCATGCCTGCCAGGTGTAGCGCTGAGCCCGCAGCCTGCCGCGCTCGGCCAGGGCCGAGCGGTCCCGCTCACTGCCAAGGAGGCCGTCGATGGCCCCGGCCAGCGCTCCTGCGTCCCCGGGCCGTACCAGGGCCGCCGAGTCCCCGAGGACTTCTTCCAGTGCTCCGCAGCTGGTCGCCACCACGGGTGTGCCTGCAGCCATGGCCTCGAGCGGCGGTAGGCCGAAGCCCTCGTAGACCGAGGGGTAGGCGAGCAGGGCGGCTCCGTGGAGCAGGGAGTCGCGGTCGGCGTCGCTGACCCATCCGAGGCGCACGACCCTGTCGCGGGCGGGGCACTCCTCGATCGCGTCGGCCAGCCCACCGGCGCCCCATCCGTCGGGGCCGGCTATTACCAGGGCAGTGGACGGGTGGGCACCGGCGACCTTCCCGAAGGCCCGGACCAGGGACGGCAGGTCCTTGCGGGGCTCGACGGTGCCGAGCGCCAGCACATAGGAACTGGCCCACTCGGGTAGCAGCCGGCGCCACCGGCCATCCGGCGCCTCGGCGGCAGGGGACGCCATCACACCCAGGTGGACCGCCCTCACCCGTTCGGGCGCGGCTCCCAGCAGCCGGACGACCTCCTCGGCCACGAACTGCGACGGGGTGTGCACCCATGCTCCCCGGTGCACCGCCCGGCGCACGAGCTCGGGGAAGGCGAGCGTCGCCGGTTGGCACATCTGGGGGAAGTGCAACGGCGTCAGGTCGTGGACCGTGACCACCATCGCCGCCCTCCACGCCGGAGGCACGACGAAGTTGGTGCCATGGACGACGTCGGTCCTGCCGATGAAGGCCTCCACCGGCGGGAAGGCCCATATGGCCCACGAGCGGTGGAGCGGGCGTGCCGGCATGGGCCGCCCCAGCGTCCTCACCCCGGCCGGCAACTGGCCGGCCAGCCCACCCCGCCTCCGCCAGCTGACGGCGAAGGCTCCCACCTCGAGGTCGTCCCGTTCGGCCAGGTACCGCAGCGACATGGCGCAGAACTGGCCGACGCCGGTCCTGGTGCTGAGCAGGGGGGTGGCGTCCAGGGCCACGGCCAGCCTGGGGCGGCCCGGTGGCGGGACAGGGTGGTAGGGCACCGGGGGGCAAGTCTGGCACAAGCTCCCTGCTTGTCAGGCACGAGCTGCACCGGCGGGCCGGCCGAGCGTTGGTAGCGTCGCCCTCGTGCCGGCTCCCGAGCCACCCGAAGCTACTCGCAGCGAGCAGACCGACGCGTACCACAGCGAAGTCGTCGCCGACCCGTACCGCTGGCTCGAGGATCCCGCCGGTGACGCTACCCGCTCGTGGGTGGCGGCCCAATGCGAAGTGACCGAGGAGTTCCTGTCGGCTCTGGGCGGGCGCGACGGATTGCGCCACCGCCTTCGCCACGCCTGGGACCACCCGCGCCGGCAAGTGCCGATCGGGCGCGGCGCCCGCTGGTTCCAGGAGCGAAACACCGGCCTGCAGGACCAGGACGTCCTCTACGTCATGGACGCTCCCGGTGACGAGGGCTCGGTCCTGCTGGATCCGAACGCCTTCTCCGATGGCGGGACGGTGTCGGTCCCGGTGTTCGCGCTCAGCCCGCACGGCAACCTGCTGGCGTACGCCACGAGCGATTCCGGCTCCGACTGGATGACATGGCACGTGCGCGACGTGGTGGGCGGCCGTGACCACCACGACGTCCTGTCCTGGAGCAAGTTCGGCAACGCCTCGTGGTCTGCAGACGAGAGCGGCCTCTACTACCCGATGGCGGTACCGCCGCCGTCCGGCCAGGAGCTCACGGCCTCCAACGCCCCCGTCCGCATCGCCTACCACCGCCTCGGGACGCCGCAGCGTGACGATGTCGTCGTCTATGAGCCGTCCCGTACGGACTGGATGGCCCAAGCGGAGGTGACGGAGGACGGCCGCTACCTCGTCGTCACCGTGCGGGTTGGGACGGCTACCGAGACCCGGGTGGAGGTGCTGGACCTGGAGCGACCCGACGGTGGCATGTCGGTGCTCGTGGAC
>JAKACE010000483.1 GCA_021821705.1 Actinomycetes bacterium
AGATGCCTCCAGCCGAGTAGGCCGCGCCTTTCATGCGTGCCTCGAACTCCGCTGCCCGGTCGCCGGCGAAAACAAGGTGCGCATGGCTGTCGACGAAGCCGGGCACGACAACCCTGGCCCCCATGTCGAGCGCCAGGTCCGTCGGGCCGGGCGCCCCGGACGCAGGGCCCGCCCACACCACCGTGCCGGACTCGACTACTAGCGCGGCGTCTTCGACCACGCCCAGAGATCCCCGCCCCAGCCCAGGGTCGTTGGTGACCAGGGTGGAGATGTTGCCCAGCAGTACCGACTTGCCAACCTCGGGCACGAGCGCGCTCACCCGGGCACCAGTTGGCTTATCGCCGCCCGCAGGCTGCGCCCGACGTCGGGGACGAGCAGGTGACGACCCTGGGACACCAAGACCCGGCCACCGCTCACGACATGGTCCACGTCGGCGGCACCGGCGGCGAAGACGGCCATCTGCACGGCATGGCCCTCGGCTGCGGCCATGTGAGGTCGGTCCAAGCTGAGCGTCACCAGGTCGGCGACCGAACCGGGCGAGATCGAGCCGGCCCGGGACCACCCCAGAGCGGCGTGCCCGGCCACGGTGCCGGCAACGAGCAGGTCCGCGGCCGGCCAGTTGCCTCGGTGTCCCGAAGCCAGGCGCTCGCCGTGCTCGAGGCCCCTCATCTCGGCGAAAGGGTCGGTCAAGGCATGGCTGTCCGAACCCAGGCACAGCGGCGACCCGGCGTCGGCCAGGGCGAGCGCCGGGCCTATCCCGTCCGCCAGGTCGCGCTCGGTCGAGGGGCACATGCACACGTTGGTGCCCGATCGCCCGAGCACGGCCACGTCCTGCGCCGACAGGTGGGTGGCGTGCACCGCCGTCGCCCCCGGGCCGAGCGCGCCGGCCCCGTCCAGGATGGCGGCGGGCGATCGGCCGTACGCAGCCATCGCCTCCTGGTTCTCCCTCACCTGCTCGGAAAGGTGGAAGTGCAGCGGCCAACCGGCAGTCGTGGCGTGCGCCGCCACCACGGCCGCATCGTGCGGGGGGACAGCCCGCACGGAATGCACCGCCGCGCCGGCCATGGCGGCCGGAAGAGCACCCTCGTCGTCCCCGGTTGCCCCGATGGGGCCCATCGCCGCCACCCGGTCGGCCCAACTGCGGGCCGACCCGTCGCTGAAGCGGGCCTGCACACCGACGGGCGGCTCGCCGGGCCCGCTCGCCAGGTAGCACGTGTCCAACAGGGTGATCCGCAGGCCGGCGTCGGCGGCGGCGGCCAGGAGTGCCCGGCCCATCTCGTTGGGATCGGCATAGGGGCGGCCCCCGGCCTGGTGGTGCAGGTAGTGGAACTCACCGACGGCCGTGTAACCGGACAGCACCATCTCGGCGTAGGTGGCCAACGCCAGCCGGTAGTACGAGCCCGGGTCGAGGGTGGAGGCCACGGAGTACATCACCTCCCTCCAGGACCAGAAGTCGCCCCGTCCGGCCTGGACTACGCCCCGCAGCGCCCGGTGGAAGGCGTGGGAGTGGGCATTGGCGAAGCCGGGAAGGGTGAGGCCGCTCAGGTGGACGGCACGCCCGGGGGCCGGGGCACCGACGGTGACGGTGTCTATCCACGGCCCGCTGGTGGCGACCAGCACGTTGGGCTCCGCTCGGGGCCCGCCCAGCCAGGCGTAGTCGCAAAAGTACAGCGCCCGCCGGTTGGTCCCCGGCACCTGCTCCGCCGTCACGCGCCCGCCAGCTCGGCCAGCACGGTCGCCAGGGCGGCCACACCGGCGAGGCAGTCGTCCGTGGTGGCGTGCTCGGCAGGGCTGTGACTGGCGCCGGTGCCGTTGCGGACGAAGATCATGGCCGTGGGTAGGCAGCGCGCCAGGATGCCTGCGTCGTGCCCAGCCGCCGTGGGCAGTTCGGGCACACCCCCTAGGGCCTTGCCTAGCCGCTCCCGCAACGCTCGGTCCATCTCCACCGGCTCGGTGAAGGACTCGCGCTCAACGGTCAGCTGCACGCCATGACGGGTGCTCGCCTGCGTCGCGTCGGCCACGGTCCCCTCCACGAGGTCCTCGAGCTGGCCCGCACCGGCGGCGCGGGCGTCCAGCCAGGCCTGCACGCGCGACGCGATGGCGTTGGTGGCGTTGGGCCGCACCGTCACCCGGGCCACGGTGGCACGGGCGCCGACGGCCTCGGCCCGGCTGCGGGCCGCGAGCACGGTGTGAGCCAACGCCAGCATCGGGTCCCGCCTGTCCTCGCAACGGGTGGTGCCGGCGTGGTTGGGCTCACCGTCGAAGTCCAGGCGCCAGCGGCCGTGGGGCCAGATCCCGGTGGCCAGCCCGACCGGTGCGGACAGGTCGGCCAGCGCCCGGCCCTGCTCGATGTGCAGCTCGACGAAAGCCGACAGGGCCGACGTGCGGCCCGGGTCGGGCCCGATGGCCCCCGGGTCGGCTCCCGCTGCCGCCATCGCCTGGGCCAGGCTGGTACCCGCCGCGTCCGCCAGCGAGCGGGCCGCTTCCGGGCTGAGGTCGCCCGCCATCAGCCTGCTCCCGACGCAGGCCACGCCGAAACGGGCGCCCTCCTCGTCGGACAAGCAGGCCACAGCCATGGGCCGGCGCAGCAGCGCGCCCCGCTGGCGCAGCAGGTCCACGGCCAGGAAGCCGGAAACCACCCCGAGAGGGCCGTCGAACGCGCCGCCGTTCGGCACGCTGTCCAAGTGGCTGCCGGTCGCAACCGCGCCCGGTCCCGGGTCAGCCC
>JAKACE010000484.1:0-994 GCA_021821705.1 Actinomycetes bacterium
GTGAAAGCGACGAACAGGCGCCGGTAGCGTTGCAAGTTCTCCATCGGCAGCTCGAAGAGCGAGCCCGCCCCTTGTGCGCGCACGTCGTTCACGACGCGCTGGACCTCTTCGGTCCTCGTCCGCCGCTCGGTCTCGGACGCTCGCTGCAGGCCGTAGAGGACTTCGAGCTGCGCTCGCTCGGCGAGACCGCCGAGCACCACGACCCGCGGGCAGTCCTCCAGCACCCGCTGACGGCTGCACCAGGGCGCGAACTCGGCACCCTCTGGCCGGCCGGCGAGCCGCCAAGCCCGGTCGTGGGGCTCGCACAGTGGTTGCCGGCGCATTTCGGCCCAGCGGTTGCAGCCCGGCACCCGGCAGCGCCCGAAGCTGGGGCGGGGGGTGGCCGGCCCGAAGTGCTCGTCGCCGGCCATGTAGCCCTCGACGGTCTGGCCTCGCTCGAGCATCGCTGTCGCGCACGACAGGCACAGGCCGTGCAGGCGCGCCGGGCGCTCGTGGCCCGGGGCTCGGCACACCCGGCAGAGGGCACCGCCCCTGTTCTTCGACCGCGCGGGCGCGCTATGACAGAACTGTTCGAAGCTGGCCCCCGGCCCCGCCGCCCTCCAGTGCCGTTCGCACCGCCAGCACAGGCCGCTGCGGCTGTGGGTCACTTGGTCGCAATCGGCCACCTTGCACACGGCGAACCCGAACACCGGGTCCTCGGGGGCAGGGGCGAACAGCTCCGCCTCGGCGTCCCAGCCGAGGCAGCCGAGGAGCCCCCAGTCGACCAACCGTCGGAGCGCCTCGCACGGGCCCAACGACTCGGTGCCGCCGGCCAGGGCGGCCCTCATTGTCCGGGCTGGGCTCATTCGTTGCCTTCCTTTCGACGCTGCGCACGCCGTTGCCGGGTGAGCCTTTCCACCGCCTCGACTGCGTCGCGCGCTCGGCGTTGGCTCGGGTGCACGTAGACCTGGGACGAGGTGATCGAGCGGTGGCCGAGCAGGGCTTGGACCACGTC
>JAKACE010000484.1:1004-2723 GCA_021821705.1 Actinomycetes bacterium
CCCGGCCGAGTGCCGGAGCAGATGGGGGTGCACAGGGCGGGCCAGGCCGGCCCGTCGGCTCATGGCCACCAACGACTGACGGACTGCCGAAACGCTCATGGGGGCGCCCAAAGGGGCGTGGAACAGGTTCACGAAGACGAAGTCGCAGCCGTCGGCGGCGGGGCAGGCAAGCCGCTCCTCCAGGTAGCGTTCGTAGTAAGCGAGCACCCAGGCCCCCACCGGCACCGACCGGCTATCGCGGGACTTCGCCGAAGCGCCGTTCGGGTTGTCGCGGTGCACGACGTGCAGGTGCGGGCCGGGCAGCCGGCAGCCCACCGAGGTGGACGACGCCGTGAAGTGCAGGTCGCTGCGCCGCAGGCCGAGAAGTTCGCCTATGCGTAGCCCTCCGAACCAAAGCAGGACTAGCAAGAACCGGTCGCGCCAGCTGCCTGCGACCTCGAGCAGCGCCTCCCACTCTTGCTGGGACGCCCCCTCCGGGCTCGCAGAGCGGGATGTGCGTAACCGGTGCCGAGGACGGGCCCGGTAGCGCAGGCCGCCACCCTCGGGCCGGAGCTCGGCGGGCAGGTGGCGGTCGTCGGCCACCTCGTACAAGGCGGCCAGGACTTCACCGTCCACTGCGCCATTGGCGGCAGCGTGCTTGAAGAACTCCCGGACCACCGCCAGCATGTGGTTGACCCGAGCGGGCCCCGGTGGCCGGCCTTGGCCTGCCCCTGGCCGGGCGGTTGGCGTCGTGCGCAGGGACAGCACAAACCGGCTTAGGTGCCGAGCGGCGTCCTCCAAGGCGTTCTGTCCCGGGTGCCGGCACCAACCGAGGAAGCGGGCGAGCTCGCCCGCGTAAACCCTGGAAGTCGACTCCGCCAGGTCACGACCGAAGCGAAGGTCGAAAAGGAAGTGGTCGGCTACCTCGACCTTGGCGTAGTCGTCGTCGACCACCGTCCAATAGGACCGGCCGTCGGGGAGGACCACCCGGAAGGCACGGAAGCCCGGCTGCCGGCGGGGAGGGAGGGTTGTGGGGTGACACTCCGGCACGTGGGAGACGGTACGCGGTCGAGCTGTTTACCACGTGCACTGCACACCCTCCTCGGCGGACAGGTTGTCACAGCCCCGGGACTGCTTAAAACCCGGGTGTCTGAGATGACGGTCTCGGTCCGTAGTGCCCGGTGCTCCTTGAAGTACTGCTTCAAGCGTGCCGAGCGGTAGTAGCAGTGCAGCTGGGGGTCGACGCCCTTGGTGACGACCTTGGTGCGGAAGGCCCCCGGTGTACGGGAGCTCACCCTCCGCCCGAATACGAGCGCCACCTGCTCGGGGCGCCCGACGTCCAGGTGGTCCCTGATCACGCCCTCGAAGAACCCTCTCCCGGCCTGGGGGCGGTCAAAGACCTGGGTCTCGGAGACCTCGAACTGCCTGAAGGCGAGTTCGTAGACATAGCCGCCACGGCGGTCGGCGTCGGTGAAGGGGGAGGGGAGGCGGCGGCACCAGCGCCAGAAGAAGCTCTTCACCGCGCCGGGGCCGAGGTGGTCGCAGGCTCGCTGGAGCTTGTGGGGGTCCTCGCAGGAGCGGAAGCCGTTGTCGAGGGCCTCGTAGCCAATCCCCGCCTTTTCCATCTGGCGCTTGGCCCACTCATGGCCGTTCAGGTAGACCCAGACCGGGAAGGGGGCATAGGCGTTGGTCTTTATGAACGCAGGGCCGAAGTCGGGGTCCCAAAGGTAGGAATAGTAG
>JAKACE010000485.1 GCA_021821705.1 Actinomycetes bacterium
TGGTCACCGGAGCCTCTAGCGGGATAGGGGCAGCCGTCGCCACCCTTCTGGCAGCGCGGGGAGCCCGGGTGGTCGGCACGGGCCGGTCCAAGGAAGGGCTCGCCCAGGGCGACTTCGTGAGCCGTAGCTGCCGCGACCTGACCTCGCCCGGCGCCCCCGAGAGCGTCGTGAGCGAAGCGGTAGAGGTCCTCGGGGGCCTCGACCTCGTGGTCTCCAGCGCCGGGTCGGGCTGGGCCGGGCCCATCGAGTCCATGACCGACGAGGATCTCGGCACCGTGCTCGACATCAACCTGCGGGTGCCGCTGCAACTGGCCAGGGCGGCCGGCCCCCACCTGCGCGCCGGCCGCGGCTGCCTGGTGCTGGTCGGGTCGATAGCCGGCCTGGTCGGGGTGGCCGACGAGGTGGCCTACAGCGCGGCCAAGGCGGGGGTGCGCGCCATGGCGGAAAGCCTGCGCGAAGAGTGGCCCGAGGTCGATATCGTCCTGGTCAACCCCGGCCCCGTCGCGACCGCCTTCTTCGACCGGCGCAACCGGCCCTACGACCGTTCGTGGCCGAGGCCGCTGCCGGTGGCACGAGTGGCCATGGCCACCGTGGACGCCATAGAGCGGCGCCGGCCTGAGGTGGTCGTACCCTCATGGCTGGCACTGCCGGCCCGGCTCAACGGCGGGCTGCCCTGGCTCTACCGCGCCCTGGCGCGTACAAGACCGGGCAGGCGCCGCTCCTGACCCACCCTGACCATGGTGCCGCTCTCCTTCGCTCCCGGTTGTCCCGGCACCGGGGCGGTCGCCGTCGGGGCGCTTCACCTCCACGACGAACGCCGGCGGCCGGGTGGGCGGCTTCTCGGTCAATCCTCGCCTGGGCCGAGCCGGCGGGACTCCTTCAGCTCGGAACGCTGCCGTTTGTCCCGCAGGCGCCGTTGCCGGGCTGCTCGGGGAGGTGCTGTCGGGCGGCGGGGGCGTTGCTCTCTCAGCGCCTCTTCCAAGCGGCCCGCCAAGCGCTGCATCGCCAGCTCCCGGTTCCGCGACTGCGAACGTTCGTCGGCGGCTACCACCCTAAGGGCGTCGCCGAAGCGTTCCACGAGCCTGGCGCGCTGGCGGGGGCCGAGGATGGCCGACTTGGCGATGTCGTAGGTGAGCTCGGCTCGGGTGTTCGACGTGTTGACGTGCTGGCCGCCGGGCCCTCCGCTGGCGCTGAACCGCCACTGCAGCTCGCCGGCGGGTATGACGAAGCGCTGGCCGACGCGCACGCCGTCGACGTCGGCGGCTCCCCGGGGTTGCTGCCCGGCGCGGGCCGGCGCGACGGGGCCGCTCGGGCCGCTCGGGCCGACGGGGCTGCCGGCGGCGTGGGGGATGCCCGGACCGACGCCGTCCACCTCGTGCACGGATCCACGGTACGTGCCCAGCGGCGGCGGCTGGGCGCTCACGGCCCCTGCGGCCAGGAGTGGTCGTTGGGGCGGCCAGGCTTCACGCGGCGGGCCACCACTATCTCGTCCTGGCTGTAGACGATCCGGAACTCGGTCGAGACGAGCTTCTGGTACAGGGGCACCTTGTTGCCGAGCACGGTGGTGTCGAGGACCATCCAGTCCACCTTGGACGGATCGGGCAGGTGGTAGGTGTTGCTCAGGCCCCAGTTGGCAGCGATCCAGGGGTTGGGGAACTCGTAGATGAGCACCCGGTGGCTCATGTGGTCGTCGATGTCGTAGGTGGCGCTCACGGCGGCCGTTGGCGGCACCAGCGCGATCGCCTTGTTGATAGCGGCGTCGCGGGGGGTGGCCGGGGCCCACTCGCCCATGTGGAACTTGACGCTGATCGGGGAGGGCGACCAGGCTACGTTGCTGGCCAGAGCGGTGGCGAAAACGAAACCGGCCAGAGCCCGCTGCCCGGCAGGTGTGCGGCCCCAGCGAGCGCACGACTCGACAGTGGCAAGGAAGATGGCCGCCAGGACCACGGATGTGTAGTAGTACTGCGCGTTGTTCGTATAGCCCTCGGCTGAGATCACGTTGACGAACAGCTGCGGGAGCCCAATGAGCATGACAAGCGGCGAGAACAATGCCAGCAGGCCGACAGGCCAGAACAGCTGGGTGTAGTAGGTCATGTTGACCCGGGTGAAAGCGGCGTGCAGCCATCGGGACGGGTGCAGCACCAGGTTCTTCAGGATTTCGAGCATCGAGTTGCCGTACCCAGGGAAGAGGCTCACGTAGAAGGGCTGGCCACCGCCGTTGACCCAGGGGATGATCAGGTGGGTACAGGCCAGGAACCATCCGACGCCTGCGGTCGCCGTCAGGAGGCCTTGTCGGGTGGAGCGGTGCTTCAGCCATACCACGAAGCCGAGGCCGAACACCGCCAGCCCGGCATCCTCTTTGCACAACAACGTGAAGACCGTTGCCGCCCAGAACCAGCGCCATCTGCCCCGGCTGGCAAAGTAGTAGGCCCACATGAGGGGTGCGATCATCATGGTGTCGGGGCGGAACTGCCAGTAGTTGATCCACTCCGTCGACGGGTAGAGCAGGTAGGCCGCCGATATGGCCAGCGGTGGCCAGGCACTGGCGAAGCGCCGGCGCCCCAGCAGCCAGATCGGGACCGCGCCCGCCGCCATGAACAGCGTCTGGCTGATGTACAGGAAATGGGGGCCTGCCCCCAGCCAGTAGAAGGGCACGAAGAGCGCGGTGATGGGGTCGACGTTGTTGCCGAAGTAGTTGAGGCCCCTGATGGTGACGA
>JAKACE010000486.1 GCA_021821705.1 Actinomycetes bacterium
CGAGGTGGCGGTCTTCCAGCTCGGGGGCCACCCGGTCACCATCAGGGCGGACGAGGTGGGCATCGACACGCGAGAGCCGGCTGAGGACGTCTGCATGACCCTGGCCCAGTACCACAGCGTGATAGGGGCCCGCGTCCTCGACCATGCTGTCCTGGAGCGCATGGCTCGGGTGTCACCGGTGCCGGTGGTCAACCTCCTTTCCGACCGGTCCCACCCGCTTCAGGCCATCGCCGACCTGCTGACATTGCGCTCGCACTGGGGCGGCGAGCTGGCCGGGCGGCGGCTGGCCTGGGTCGGTGACGGCAACAACGTCGCCCGCAGCCTGGCGCTGGCCTGCGCCATGACCGGCGTTGAGGTCAGGATCGCCAGCCCCCCCGGCCACGGTCTTGACGAGGTGAGCCTCGACGCGGTGGTGGCCCTCGGTGGACGCTTGACGGCGGCGTCGTCGCCTGCCGAAGCGGTGCGGGGTGCCGATGCCGTTTGTACCGACGTATGGGTCTCGATGGGCCAGGAGTCGGAGAGCGCGGCCAGGGCAGAGGCGTTCCGCCCGTACCAGGTCGACGCTGGACTGATGGCCTTGGCCGCGCCGGGTGCGGTGTTCTTGCACTGCTTGCCGGCGCACAGGGGCGAGGAAGTCGCCGCCGAGGTGATCGACGGGCCGGCCAGCCTGGTCTGGGCGCAGGCCGCCAACCGGCTGAGGGCGGTGCGGGGCCTGCTGTTGTGGATGTTCGGTCCCCAACAGGGTCGGGGGTGAGCGGGTGAAACTGACCAAGACCCAGCGTCAGCACCGGGTGGCACAGCTGCTCGAGAGGGAGGCGGTCGCCAGTCAGGCCGAGCTCGTCCGCCTGCTTGGCGAACAGGGCGTGGAGGCCACCCAGGTGACGGTCTCGCGTGACCTGGAGGAGCTCGGGGCGGTCAAGGTCCGACGCGCCGGGGGGGCGCTGGTATACGCCCTCCCGGAGGCCCCGAAGGAGCGCCCGGCGCCCGAGGTCCACCTTCGTAGAGTGTTGGGGGAGTGGGTGGCGGAGGTGGACAGCTCGTCCAATCTGGTCGTCGTGCGGACCCCGCCCGGCTGCGCCCACGTGGTGGCGTCGGCCATAGACCGGGCCGGGATGGACGAGGTCCTGGGGACTGTGGCCGGCGACGACACCGTGCTGGTCGTCGCTGCCGTGCAGGTGGCCGGTGAAGATCTGGCCCGCAAGCTGGCGGTCATGGCGGGGCGCGAGCCGCAGCGAGATGCTGATGGCGACGGCGGCGACGACAGCGGGGTAGGGTGACGCACCGATGACGCTCTGGCAGGGCCGTTTCGGCAACAGCAACCAGTCGGCTGAGCTCTTTGCCTTCACCGAAAGCCTCTCGTTCGACAAGCGACTGGCACCCGACGACATCGCCTGCAGCCGGGCGCACGTCCGGGGCCTGGGGCGTGCCGGTCTTCTGTCGGAGGACGAGGTCGGGGCGCTCCTGGCGGCGCTCAGCCAGGTCGAGCAGGAGCTGGCCGAGGGCTCCTTCGCCTTCCAACCCGGTGACGAGGACGTCCACACGGCCGTCGAGCGCAGAGTGACAGAGATAGCCGGGGAGGTCGGAGGCCGCCTGCACACCGGGCGCAGCCGCAACGACCAGGTGGCCACGGACATCAGGCTGTTCACGAAGCGGGCCCTGGGTGAGGTCGCCAGAGGGGTGATCGGCCTCCAACAGGTCCTTCTCGACCGGGCCGAGGAGGCCGGTGAGTCCTACCTGCCCGGCTACACGCACATGCAGCGGGCCCAGCCGGTGCTCCTCGCCCACCACCTCCTGGCCCACGGATGGGCCCTGGCGCGAGACGTCGACCGCTTCGCCGCCACCCGGCGCCGCCTGGACGTTTCGCCCCTCGGGGCGGGTGCGCTGGCCGGTTCCTCGCTGCCCCTGGACCCCGACTGGGTGGCGCGCGAGCTCGGTTTCGCCAGCCGTTTCGACAACTCCCTCGATGCCGTTTCCGACCGTGACTTCGTGGCCGAGGCCCTCTTCGACCTCGCCCTGCTCGGTACGCACCTGTCCCGCCTGGGAGAGGAGATCGTGCTGTGGTCGACAGAGGAGTTCGGTTTCCTGCACCTCGACGACGCCTACGCCACGGGCAGTTCGATGCTCCCGCAGAAGAAGAACGCGGACATAGCAGAGCTGGCCCGAGGTAAGGCAGGGCGCCTGATCGGCCACCTGACCGGCCTCCTCACGACCCTGAAAGGGCTCCCCCTGGCCTACAACCGGGACCTCCAGGAGGACAAGGAGCCTCTCTTCGACGCCCTGGACCAGGTGCAGCGTTCGTTGGACGCGCTGGCGGGCCTGCTGGCGACCGCCACTTTCGACACCCAAGCCATGGCGGGTGCTGCCGACGCCCACACTTCGGCTGCCACGGACCTGGCGGAGTGGCTGGTCCGCAGGGGTATGCCTTTCCGTCAGGCTCATGGCCTGGTTGGCGCCGTCGTACGCGAGTCGCTGCAGCGCCGGGTCCCGTTGCCGGAGCTGGTGGCCGCCCACCCGTCTCTCGGGGCGGAGGCTATGCACCTGCTCGAGGCCGGTGTGTCCGTCACCCGGCGCACCACTCCCGGTGGCGCAGGGCCCGGACCTGTGGCCGAGCAGCTCAGTTCCTTCGCCGCCGTGCTGCGCACCGACGCCGAGCGCTTCGGGCTGAAGTTCCCGGGGGCATCGGCCGGTTAGGCCGGTGGCCGGTGGTCCTGGGGC
>JAKACE010000487.1 GCA_021821705.1 Actinomycetes bacterium
GTCATCGGGTTGGCCCCGAGGCGCTCCACGTAGTGGGCGAGGCCGCCGGGGTCGGGCCGGCGGCCGAGCAGCAACCGGTAGCAGTTGACGACGTCGTCCACTGTCGCAGCGTCTGTGGCTGTGGCACCGTCTGTGGCTGTGGCACCGTCTGTGGCTGTGGCACCGTCTGTGGCTGTGGCACCGTCTGTGGTGCCCGGCCCTTCGGACCGCCACGCTCGGCGGGCGGCCGGCACCGCTGCCTGCGCTGCCCTGCGCGCCCTGGTGGCCAGGTGTGCGACTTGGGCCGCGGCGCGACCAGGGACGGGGCGGCTAGGTGGCACCGGCGGCTATGCTACCGCCCTGGATGGCCGGTCAAGTCAGGGTCGTTTTCGGCCAGGAGGGCACATGAGAGGGCGGGTAGCTTTCGTCAGTCCCCGCTATGGGGCTGACATCGTCGGTGGGGCCGAGGCGGTTGTGCGTGACGTCGCCCTCGGACTGCTCGAGCGGGGCTGGGAGGTGCAGGTCCTGACGACCTGTGCCAGGAACCCTTACACCTGGGCCAACGAGCTGCCCGAGTCGACCCGGACCGAAGAGGGCATCGTGGTGCGTCGCTTTGCCAATGTGCTGGCGACCTCGGCGAGCAAGGAACACGCCGTGCACGGGCGTATCTACTACGGCGAGACGCCCTCCCTGGACGACCAGGTCACGTGGTTGAACGCCCTCTTCCGCTGTCCCGGGCTGTTCGAGGCCCTCTTCCGGGAAAAGGACAAGTTCGACGCATTCGTGTTTGCCCCGTACCTGTTCTGGCCGACGACGGTGTGCATGCCGGCCGTAGCCGACCGGGCGGTGGTCATGCCCTGCCTGCACGACGAGGTGTACGCCCACCTGGCTGTGATGCAACATGTGCTTTCCCTGCCTGCTGCCGTTTGGTTCCTCTCCGGCCCCGAGCACGACCTGGCTCATCGCATAGGGCCGGTGACCCCGCAGCACAGCGTCATCGGGTCGGGCATGGAGGTGCCGGAGTACCACGAGCCCGAAGAGTTCCGTACCGAGTACGGCATCGAGGAGCCGTTCATCCTTTACCTCGGTCGCCGGGAGGCTGACAAGGGGTGGCCGTGGTTGATGGAGCAGTTCTCACGAGCCAGGACATCGGTGAAGCTGGTTACGGCCGGTTCGGCGGACGCCGAGGTGCCCCACAGGCTGAGGGGCCGCGTCGTGGACGTCGGAGTGCTGAGCACCGAGCAACGTAACAACGCTCTGGCCGCCGCCCTGGCCTATGTGCAGCCGAGCCTCATGGAGAGCTACTCGCGCACGCTGATGGAGTCCTGGCTGGCCGGCCGCCCGGTGCTCGTCCGCAAGGGGAGCACCGTAGTGGAGTGGCACTGTTCGCGCAGCGGCGGCGGACTGGTCTTCGGTGGGGCGCGCGAGCTCGCCCGCCACGTCGAGGGACTGCTTTCGGAGCCGGCCAGGGCTGACGAGATGGGCGAGCGGGGCCGCGAGTACGTGATGGACAACTACCAGTGGCCCCACGTCCTCGACCTCATCGAGACCGACCTCAAAGCGATACGGCGGGACCGTTGAGGCTCGGGGGCCACCCGGCCGGCTCAGACCGCCCATTCGCTGTCGACGCCGGCCCAGCGTGACCAGACCTCGGCGGGGGACAGCTTCCACCGGCTCCGAGCGGACGCCCGTGAGGCCAGGGCCCAGGGCAGCCCGGCCAGGGCCGCTTCCCTCACGCCGCCGTCCGACCCACCCCTGAGCCGGGCCCGTAGCGCTCTGAGGACTTCGGGGCCAGGGCCGTTGCGGACCATCGTCAGAGTGCGGTTGCGTTCGGCCAGCACCCGCACGTTCTCGCGGTGCTCGCCTCCCGAACTGGCCGAGCGTCGGTGGTCCACCGCCGCCCCTGGGTCGTAGACCACCCGGTACCCGAGCAGGAGCGCCCGCCAGCACCAGTCGACGTCCTCGTAGTAGGCGAAGTAGCGAGGTGCCATCTCGCCTACCGCCCGCCAGGTCGAGGCCCTTGTCACGAAGGCGGCACCCGAGACGCCAAAGCGCTCGCAGGCAGTGTCGAAACGGCCATCGTCCGGGGCCCCCATGCCGATGTCGCCGGAGTAGCCCCGGTGGTCCAGGAACAGGCCGGCGCTGTTGACGAGGCGGACCACCGGGCCGGGGTCGAGAGGTTCGCCGTTGACGCTGACGGCGGACGCCACAGTCGGCACCGGTACGTACCAGCAGGCTTCGCCGGCTGTCCACCTCCACCGTTGCGCCCCAGCGGTCTCGAGGCGGTGCAAGCCGGGACCGGTGGCGCGCTCCAGGCACTCCTCGCCGTCCACTCTCACCGAGCTCACCCGCTGGCCCAGCAACCTGGGGTCTCCCGGTGCTCGCCATCCCGGCCCGGTCAGGCAGACCTGGCGGAAGAGGCCGGTCAGGACCAGCTTGGGCCCAACGGCGGCGACCTCAGGGTCCTCCAGGGCCGCGGCGGCGCTGGCGAGCCAGCCCGGCCGGGCGGTCGCGTCGTCGTTGAGAAGGGCGATCAGCTCCCCCCTGGCCAGCCTGGCGGCGGCCGCCACGGCGGGAGCGAACCCCAGGTTGACCCGGGAACGCACCACCCTGACCCCGGCGGCCCGTCCCAGCTCCGAAGCCAGCGCGCCCTCGGAGCCGTTGTCGACCAGGATGACCTCGTCCGCCTGGGCGGCCGCAGAGGCCAGGCTGGCGCTCAGCCAGGCCCCGGGCCG
>JAKACE010000488.1 GCA_021821705.1 Actinomycetes bacterium
GGTGCCGAGATCTACAGCCAAGCCTCGGCGGAAGGATGAGAAAATTCCATCGCGCACGGTCAGGGAGCCTCCTCGAGCGCCGTGGCAGTCGACCCTAAGGCTAATGCGTGCGCCGGCCTAGTGCCAGGCCTGCTTACCGGCACCGGGAACTGCCACCCTGAGCGGCGGCTTCCCCGTACAGCGGACAGCCCAGGCGGACCTGCCGCCCGTGCCGAGCCCCGGGCGCTGCGCACCGGCGCCTCTGCCGGGGCGTCCCTGAGATGATGGTGGACGGCCAAGCCGGCGTCAGGCCTGAACCAGGTCGGGGAAGAACAGGCCGATCTCACGGCGAGCCGAACCGGGCCCGTCCGAGCCGTGGATCACGTTCTCGGTCATCGACACGGCCAGGTCACCGCGCACCGTGCCCGGAGCCGCCTGGGCCGGGTTGGTCGCCCCCATCATCTGGCGGACGATCTGCCAGGTGCCCTCGGGGCCCTCGACCACCGCCAGGAGCGCCGGGCTGCGTGTGATGTGCGAGATGAGGCTGTCGTAGAAGGGCTTGCCCACGTGCTCGGCGTAGTGCTGAGCGGCCGTCTCCTTGCTGATCGAGCGCAGCTCGGCGCGCACCAGGCGCAGGCCCCGGCGCTCGAAGCGGGCGAGGATCTCGCCCACCAGGCCGCGCTCGACTGCGTCGGGCTTGCAGATTACGAGGGTTGACTCACGTGGTTCCACAAGCGTGGCAGGATAGCGGGCCCCGGGCCCCCCTGGCCGGGCTGTGCCCCAGGTCTCAGCCGCTCTTCAGCGCCGGGTACCGGGACGGCGGCTCTCGGCCAGGACGGTGCGGGCGGCGCCCACGACGTACAGCGAGCCGGTCACGAGTACCAGCTCGCCCGGCTCCACCTCCTCGAGTGCCAGCTCCAGGGCATCCTGCACCGACCCGGTGGGCACGGCTCGCACCCCCATCGCCCGGGCCGCATCGGCGACCTGCTCGGCCGGCTGGGCACGAGGCGAAGGTGGGGGGCAGGTCACGACCAGGCGGGCGCGGCCGGCCCCGAGAGCCTCGAGCATCTCCCGGGGGTCCTTGCCTCCGAGCATCCCGACGACCATGACCAGGCCACGCTCGGCGCCGAACTCCTCGGCGACGGCCTGGGCAGAGCGCTGAGCACCGGGCACGTTCTTGGCCCCGTCCAGGACCACCAGGGGATCCTGGCTCACGACTTCCATGCGCCCGGGCGAACGTACCGACGCCGCTGCCTCGGCCACCAGCTCGGGCTCCAGGGGGCGCCCGAAGAACGCCTCGGCGGCGACGAGGGCGCAGGCGAAGTTCTCGGCCTGGTAGTCGCCGTGCACGCCGAGGAACACCCCCTCGTACAGCGCCCCTGGGGTCCGCAGGTCGACAAGGCGGCCGCCCACCGCCATGAGGTTGGACTCGACAGCGAAGTCCCGGCCCGCCAACCAGAGGGCGCCCGGGCCTTCGGCGGCGAAGATGTCGTAAAGGGCCGGGTCCGTCTCGCCGAGCACCAGGGTCGACCCGGGCTTGACGATGCCGGCCTTCTCGCGGGCGATGTGCTCACGTGTGGGGCCGAGCAGCTCCGTGTGGTCCAAGCCGACGTTGGTGACGACGCTGACAGCACCACGGGCGACGTTGGTGGCGTCCCAGCGGCCCCCCATGCCCACCTCGACCACCGCCACGTCGACGGGCCGGTCGGCGAAGTAACGGAAGGCGGCCGCCGCCAGCAGCTCGAACCATGTCGGGCGTCGCCCCTCCTCGACAAGCTTCTCCAGGGTGGCCAGGTCGGAGAGCACTTCCGCCAGCTCGTGGTCCGCTATCGGCTCGCCGTCGTAACAGATGCGCTCGTTGATGCGCTCCAGGTGCGGGCTCGTGAAGGTCCCTACGCTCAGCCCCTTGGCGATGAGGGCCCGGGTCAGTGCCCGGCTGGTCGACGTCTTGCCGTTGGTGCCTGTCACGTGCAGCACCGGGACCGTGCTCTGGGGGTTGCCGAGCAGGTCCATGAACTGGCTCATGCGCTCGGGGTCCGGGGCGGCCAAACGCCTGTCCGCCAGTATGCGCTCCAGGTTTTGGTGGCGGTCGAGCCACGCCAGAGCCTCACCCAGGTTCACAGGGACCAGCCAGATGCCATCGGCCCGGTCGGACCGGGCCGCCCCCCCGGGAGCACTAGCTCGCGGCCCGCCTGGCTCGGGGCTCCTTGTGGGTGGCGTCGGCGGTCCTGGGCACCAGGGTGGGGTTGACCCGCTCGAGCACCACGGACCGGTCTATGACGCACTTGCCGATGTCGGAGCGGCTGGGCAGGTCGTACATGACCTCCAGCAGCACCTCCTCGAGGATGGCACGCAGGCCCCGGGCACCCGTGCCGCGAAGCATCGCCTGCTCGGCGACGGCTTGGAGAGCATCCTCGGTGAACTCGAGCTCCACCCCGTCCAGCTCGAATACCTTGCGGTACTGCTTGAGCAGGGCGTTCTTCGGCTCGGTGAGGATGCGTACCAGCGCCTGCTTGTCGAGGTTGGACACGGTACCGATCACCGGGAGCCGCCCGACGAACTCCGGGATGAGCCCGAACTTGAGCAGGTCCTCGGGCAGCACGTGTGCCAGCAGCTCGTCCTCGTCGGCCTCGTGCGCCCGGCGTATCTCCGCCCGGAAGCCGATCCCCTGCTTGCCCAGGCGCCCCTGCACGATGCGGTCCAGGCCGGCGAAGGCACCGCCGCAGATGAACAGG
>JAKACE010000489.1 GCA_021821705.1 Actinomycetes bacterium
GATCTGCTCTCGGAGATGGTCAGGGCGCACGCCGCCCACGACAACGTGGACAGGGCCGTCGCCCATCACGTCACCGTGCTGCGTCAACGGGGTGTCAGCTGGGCCCGCATCGGCGAGGCTCTGGGGATGACGAGGCAGTCGGCCTGGGAGCGCTTCTCCGGGGAGGACTAGGGGCGGCCGCCCGGGCGCGGGTCGTGCAGCCTCCTCACTGGCCGTAGCACCGACCGGCGTGCGGTCAACGCCCGGTGCGTTGCCCGACGGCCGGTTGTCCGGAACGCTCCCGGTAGCAGCGGACCGCCCACGACGCTATGACAGCGACGCACACCATCGCCACGACGATGCTCACGGTGGTGAAGGCATTGGCTACCGAGCACCAGTCGGAGGCCTGTGGGCCCGGGCCTACCCCGTTGCCGCGACCCCCCGAGCCGCGGGTGGTAATGTCCCGCCCCTGTGGTCGAGGACCGCGGACAGTTGCTGGAGAGCGTGCGCGCCGCCCGCCGCCGGCTTGCCGGGGAGGGCCCGCTCCCGACCCCAGGCCCGAGCCCAGCTTCCAGGACTTCAGGCCGTTCAGGGCCGGTACCTAGAGTGCCTGCGCGAGCCGTTGACCGGCACCCGCGCCGGGCACTGAGGCTACGGGCGACTGAGCCCGCACCCGGCGGCCGGCCCGGCCAAGGCAGCCGTCACGGCCGGCTGGGCACGCTTGGGGCCGAGTGGGCAGGGGGCCCCGGTGCCGCCGACGGGCCGGCACGCCCCAGGGCCGGGCGCCGGAACACCACACCCAGCACCGTTGGCTCCACCGCGTCCACCACGGAGTATGCGAACGGCCGCAGCAGAGTGAAGGCGACCACCACAGCCGACGACAGTACGTAGCCCGCCACCACGTCGCCGGGGTAGTGCGCACCTACGTAGACGCGGGCGAAACACAGCAGGAGCCCGAACACCACGTTGGCTACTACGAGCGCCCGGACGCCCGGTGGAAGGCCAGGCCGGCGCGGCGTGGCCTCGGCGAGCGCGTGGGCCATCTGCTGGCGGCGGCCCCAGAGCTCACCACCCAGCACCAGCAGGACCGAGAAGGTCAGCCCGCCGGCCACGACCGAGTGGTCGGAGGGGAAGGCGTAGTCGTTGGCCTTGGGCACCAGCACCAGGACGTGGGGGTGCACTGCGTAGGGGCGCAGTTCCCTGGCGGCGTGGGCGATGATCAGGTTGAAGCCCAGCGCGACGAGCGTGCCGATGCCGCCGAGGACGAGCAGCGCCGCGGCTCTGGTCGCGCCCTTCCACCACGCCATGGCGTAGACGGCGACGAAGACCAGCGCCAGCAGGACCGGGCCGAGCCACAGCGCGTAGGTGTGCATGAAGCCGTGGGCCCAGGCGGTCTGCCGCGAGAAACGGTTGAGGTCCAGATAAACCGACGTGTTGGCTCCCTGGGGCCACATCACCCGGGTGCCGTGGGTATCCGGGCCCGTCGGGTTGTAGGAGCTCACGAGCTGGGCCAGGACGGTTTGCATCATGCGGCCTCCTCCGTACCGGACAGCGAACGGAAGGTTAACGGAGCTTGAACCGGGCTCACGGTGGCAAGTTAGCCTCCCCCGGCGGGCTTTGCGGACCGGCCCTGAGATGCCGTGGCCTGAGCACCGACCTGGCTGCTGCGGCGGCGCCCCTGGATCAGCCGGCTCGGCGCCCCAGGAAGGCAGCCAGCCTGTCGGCAGCGGCCCCGAACTGCGGGCAGGCCTGCTCCTCGGCGAACGGCCGGCCCGGCCCTCGGAGCCCGGGCTTGACCCGGTCGCGGCAGAGCTCGAGCAGCCAGCCTGCCAGCTCGGGCGCCAGGTCCGTCGAGATCCCAGTAGCACTGGCCAGGTCCCAGGAGTGCACGAAGACGTCCGTTGTACGCATGAAGACCAAGAGCTCCCCACCCACGGTCCCGACCCTGGTCTGAACGACACGCTCGGAGAACCCGGGCGCGTCCAGGGCGGCCTGGGCCGCTGCCGCGGACTCGGCCAGGTCCCGGCCCACCGCCTCGAGCCCCGCCGGCAACGGTGCCTCGGCCAGGCCCGCCGTCCTACGGTTACCGGCCACGACGTGGGCGATCACGTCCGCCACCGACCACTCCTCGCAGGGCGTGGGCAGCTGCAGCTGGGCATCGTCCAAGCCGGCGACGATGCCGGCGAAGATCACCTGCGAGTGTTCATGGGCTTCGGCGAGAGAGAGCACCCTCATGTCGGGGCCAGCGCCGCGGGCACGGTGGACGCTCACCACTGCGCTCATGGGCAGGGCCCCGTAGACGTGGGGAAAGGTTTCTCCTTCATGGGCTGCTTCCCACCTGACCATGTCCCCCAGCCGGTCGGCGTCGAGGCCCACGACGACCAGCGCCGGCTGGTCGGAGAAGAACCTCTGCGCCGTCGCCGCGACCTGTGCCAGCGAGGAGCAGTGCACGAAGCCACTGCGAAGGTCGAGAGATGACCCGGCAAAAACCCCTTCGGACTCGAAGGCCTCCCACTCGGCCGGGACCAGGATCTTGTAGATAGGCATACCCGAGCCTGCCGCCACGAGCCGGCGCGTGCGAACCCGCTCCCGCCGGGCCGAGGAGGCCAGGTGCGCCCGCCACCGCCGGCAACCGGCCACCGCAGGCCGCCGGCCACGGCGGTCCGCGGCCCCGCCCCGGCGGTGGCACCGGGACCTTGGGCCCTATTTCCGCCTCGGGGACATGGAGTGGG
>JAKACE010000490.1 GCA_021821705.1 Actinomycetes bacterium
GTCGTAGACGTGCGCGTCGAGGTTGAAAGTGGTTATCACCAGCACTTTGACCGGGTTCGCGACACCGGGCCCTGCGAGCGCGCGCGTGGCTTCGATGCCGTCGACGAACGGCATGCGCACGTCGAGGACGGCGACGTCGGGTACCAGGCGGCGGGCCAGGTCGACCGCCGTGCGTCCGTCGCCGGCTTGGCCGACGACCTCCATGTCGGGTTGGGCGTCGAGGATGGTGGACAGACCGCTGCGCACGAGGTATTGGTCGTCGGCGACCAGGACCCGGATAGGCGTGGGCCCGGCAGGCTGGATGTCGGCGTCCGCCTCCAGGGAGCTCACGGCGCCGAAAGGGCCGACGGCACGGTCGGGATGTGGGCGTGGACGCGGAAGCCTCCGTCGGGAAGAGGGGTGGCCTGGAGCGTCCCGCCCAGGAGCCGAAGACGCTCCTGCAGGCCGAGAAGGCCCCGTCCGGGCGCGGTGGTCCCCGCCTGCGCCGACGGGGACGCCGGGCCCGAGACCGCAGTGGCAGTGCCCGACATGCGGACCGGAGCGCTGGTGATGATGGCGTCGACACCCGTGGCCTGGTAGGTCACCTGGACGGTGGTGACGGCGTCGGGGGCATGCTTCATGGCGTTGGTGAGTGACTCCTGCACTACGCGGTGGACGGCGAGGGTCACGCCGTCGCCGGCGCGCCCGGGGTTGCCCCGCTTCTCCAGGTGCACTCGCAGGCCGGTGGTGGCAGTGCGCTCGACCAGGGCTTCGAGGTCTCCGACGACCGGAGAGCGGTCCGGAGCCTCATGTACCGGGGTGCCGGGAGGCGTCGTGGGGGCGGACGTGGTCGGTGACGCCTGCAGGGCCCCCAGCTGATGGCGTAGCTCAACCAGCGCCGCTCGGCCCGTGGTAGCGATATCCGAGAGGGACGCGGCGAGGCGTTGTGGAGAGCCGGTGAGGAAGGCGGCGGCGTCGGCTTGCACGACCATCGCGGTCACGTGGTGGGTGACCACGTCGTGCAGCTCACGGGCGATGCGGGCCCGCTCGAGGACGGTGGCCGCGTCTCGCTCACGCGCTCGTCGCTCGACCTCGGCACCAGCGCGGGCCCGCACCCATGAGCCTGCCGCCCAGCAGGCGGCCAGCACCAGGTAGAGGGCCGTGTAGTCGCTGACCCGGTCTGGCGAGCCCAAAGCGTGCAGCACGCCCGCGAGTGCGGCGTAGCCGCCCGTGGCCGCCACAGCTGTGGCGAGACGTCGGTGACCGAGGTGGGCCCCGGCGCTGTAGAGAGCGAGGAGGAGCCCGGTCCCGGCGAAGAGCGACTGGTAGCCGAGCGCTTGGTAAGCGCCGAAGCAGGCGCCGATGAGCGCCAGGCACAGCGCCGGGGAACGGCGTCGCCACACCAGGGGAAGGCTCTGGCCTACGCCCAGGACCACGCCGAGGTCGTCCATCCGGCGCGGTTGCAAGTCACCTAGGACGAGGCCGTTGTGCCGCAGCGACGGCACGAACAGCGCCACGGTCACCAGTACCGCCAGCACGCCGTCGTGCACCCCCACGGGCCAGCGCCGCCAACGCTCTGCGCCTCGCCCTATGTAGTCCATCGCGCTCTTCCCGCCTCGGAGGCATGTCAGTGGTCAAGGGCCAGTTTCGCGGATCGTGGCGCAGCGGGCATCCCTCCTGCGAGCTACGGGCCGGCGCCGAAGAGCGCTCCAGCGGGGGAAGTGCGCAGGGCGGCCGCCTCCTTACCGTGGTCCCTCGTCGGAGCGGGCACCCCGCCCGCCTCGACGAGGAGGCCAACCGTGACCATTCCCACAGCAAGTACCGATGCCAGCCCCGGACCGTCTGCCCCGGTGCACTCCCGCCGGCTCACAGCCGGCTCGGTCGGCAGCGCGCCCCGACCCGTGCGGTCGGTGCCCGTCCGCCTGGCCGCGATGATCCCGCTGCTGGTCGTCGTCCTGGCCGTCACCCAGGCCGTGGCCGCCGGTGTCGGCACCAACCCGGTCGTAGAGCTCGTCGTAGGACTGGCCAGCGCCGCCGGTGCCCTGGCTGTCTACACCTGCGCCGTCCGAAGGCTGGAGCGGCGGCCGGTTCTGGAGCTGGACCGTAGCGCTGTGCGCTCCGGCCTCCTGCCCGGCGCCGGGATCGGGCTTGCTCTCTTCGGGACCGTCATCGCCGTCATCGCTGCTCTCGGTGGCTACCGCATTACCGGGTACGGCTCGGCCGGTGCATCCGTCGCGGCGCTGGGGGTGATGAGCGCCGTGGCCGTCGACGAAGAGCTCCTGTTCCGGGGCGCGCTCTTCCGCCTTGTCGAGGAGCGGTGGGGGACCCGAGTGGCCGTCGCGGTGTCAGCCGTCGTCTTCGGTGCCATCCACCTGGTAAACCCAGGGGCCACCCTCCTGGGAGCGTTGGCCATCGCCATCGAGGCGGGGGTACTGCTGGCCATGGCTTACGCCGCCACCCGGGCCCTGTGGCTGCCGATCGGTTTGCACCTGGCTTGGAACTGGGCCGAAGGCGGTCTCTTCGGTACGACCGTCTCGGGTTCCACCCACGGTGCCCAGGCGAGCCTGTTCACCGGCCATCTGCACGGCGCGACCCTGCTCACGGGCGGCTCGTTCGGTCCCGAAGCGACCTTGCCTGCCATCCTCGTCTGCCTGTTCGCCAGCGTCGTCCTCTGGCGGGTGGCCGCCCAGCGCGGCCACATCCGACCTCGCCCGCAGCGCCGAACG
>JAKACE010000491.1 GCA_021821705.1 Actinomycetes bacterium
CGTCGAGGGGGGAAAGGACCTATGCGGGGCGGTCCGTATGCTCCAAGCTGATGGCTGCGGGGTGCTGCTGGTCGCCGGGCCCGTCCACGATGCCCTCGAGGCGGCGGACTGCGCGATTGGCCTAGTCGTTGACGACGTCGTTCCCTGGAGTGCCGACGTCGTAGCCAAGGACCTGTCTACTGCCGTGTTCTTGATAGAAGCGTCGGCCGCGGCTCGCTCAGTGAGCCACGAGAGCGCGAACCTGGCGGTCGCCGGCACGGCTGGGGGCGCACTGCTCGGCCTCGCCCTGGACCCGTCGCGGGCGGCGTCAAGCGCAATGTCAAGTGTAAACCTGGCCGCCTTGGCGGCTATCGCCAATGGGGTACGCGCCGGCGCCGGACTGGCCCGGATGCCTCGCCACCGTGTCGGCGGGTACCCCTCCTGGCACATGCTCGCGGTCGATGAAGTCCTCGCCCGCCTGGGTACGACCAGAGGTGGCCTGCCGCCGGCTACCGCGGACGGGCGGCTCGCCCCAGTGGCTCGCCTAGCCGGCGGCCCCAGTCGCTTCGTGGCCGCGGTCGGCACTGAGATGGCCAACCCCTTGACCGAGGTGCTGGCAGCGGGCGCAGCCCTTTCGGCTGCGGTCGGATCCAGCACTGACGCCGTCATTGTCGGGATGGTCTCGGCGCTCAATGCACTTATAGGTGGTGCTATCCGCTTCCAAGCCGAGAACGCGGTCCGTTCCCTCGACCGGAGCACGCAACAGCGGGTCTGGGTGCTGCGTGGCGCCCACCGGCGGCTGATCGGCTCCGATGCCCTCGTCCCTGGGGACGTGATCGCACTGTCTACCGGTGATGCCGTCCCCGCCGACTGCCGGATCATCGAGGCCAACCACCTCGAAATGGACGAGTCCAGCTTGACCGGGGAATCACTGCCCGTGACAAAATCGGCGGCGCCGTCCCGGTCGGCACTTATAGCCGAACGTTCGTCGATGCTTTATGCCGAGACCTCCGTGGCAGCCGGCGACGCCCTGGGCGTGGTGGTGGCCGTTGGCGATGACACTGAGGCCAGGTCGGGCGACCCCACCGTGGGCACCCAGGTTGGCGGCGGCGTAGAGCAACGGCTCAGGAAATTGACCATGGCCTCGCTCCCTCTGGCCGCGCTCGGCGGGGCGGGCGTGGCGGGCCTTGGCCTCCTGCGCGGCCAGCCGTTGTCCGAGACACTCGGTAGCGCGGTCAACCTGGCGGTGGCGGCCGTCCCTGAGGGCTTGCCCATCGTGGCCACGATGGCGCAGGTGGCCGCGGCCCGGCGCCTGGCCGGCAAAGGTGTCCTTGTCCGCAACCCGCACGCTTTGGAGCCACTTGGCCGGGTCGATGTGCTGTGCACAGACAAGACCGGGACCTTGACCGGCGGCCAGATAAAGCTCACGCTAGTTTGCGACGGGCGCCGCAGTTCTTCCTTCGCTCACCTGACCAACCGTGACCGCAGGATCATCGCGGCCGCCCTCCGAGCCACACCGCTACCGGCCAATGGCGCACCACTGGAGATGACCGACCGGGCCGTGGTCGAAGCCGCCGAACACCTGAGCCTGAGCCCAGATGTGGGCGCGCCCGGCTGGTCCCTCGACCTCGAGCTGCCCTTTCAAGCGTCGCGTGGGTTCCACGCCACGGTCGGCTCGAGCGCCGGGGCGCACTTGATCGACGTGAAGGGCGCGCCCGAAGTCGTGCTGTCACGGTGCGACACCTGGCGCGATGGCCCTCATGACCGCACGCTCGACGACGCTGCCCGCCAGCTGCTGGCCCGCAAGATCGAGCGCCTGGCGAGCACCGGCCGGCGCCTGCTGGGGGTGGCCGAAGGGCAGACGACTACGACCGTGCTGAGCGACCCGGAGGTGTCGGGGCTCACCTTCCTCGGCCTGCTGGCCTTTTCGGATCCCGTCCGCCCATCGGCAGCCGCCGCCGTTCAGGGCATGCGCCGGGCAGGCATCGACGTTGTCGTCGTAACCGGCGACCATGCCGGCACGGCGAAGAGCGTTGCCGCCGACCTAGGGCTCACTGGTGGCCGCCGCGTGCTGACTGGCAGCGAACTGGCCAAGCTCTCCGACGAAGAGCTGGACGGGGTGCTCGCCGAGGTGGCCGTGTTCGCTCGCGTGGCGCCCGCCGACAAGGTGCGCATTGTCGAGGCTTACCAGCGGGCGGGGCGCGTGGTGGCCATGACCGGCGACGGCGCCAATGACGCAGCGGCCATCAGGCTCGCCGACGTGGGCCTCGCCTTGGGCAAGCACAGCACGTCGGCGGCGCGGGCGGCAGCCGACATCGTTATCACAGATGACCGCATAGAGACGCTCCTCGACGTGGTCGCCGAAGGACGGGGCATGTGGGGGTCGGTACGCGACGCCGTCGCCGTGCTCTTAGGCGGCAATGCCGGCGAGGTTGCCTTCACCGTCGCCACGAGCGCCATCACTGGGCACCCGGCCTTGTCGACCCGGCAGTTGCTCCTCGCCAACCTCATGACCGATGTAGTCCCGGCCCTGGCCATCGCTACCAGGTCGCCCCGGGGCCGCTCCGCCGAAGAGCTCTTGGACGAAGGCCCAGAGCGTTCCCTGGCTAGCCCCATGTACACGGCTATAGCCCAAAGGGCGGCCGCCACCTCAGTGGGCGCCGGTGCCGCGTGGGCCGTTGCCCGTCTGACGGGCCCACGCGCCCGGGCCGACACGGTGGGC
>JAKACE010000492.1 GCA_021821705.1 Actinomycetes bacterium
GGCGCGAACCGCTTCCAGAAGCTCTTGGGCAGGTGGTCGGAGAGGGGCACGGCCAGGCTGTGCGCTCCGAACTGGCCGGGCCAGATCACGTCGCCCATGAACACGTCCGGGCTGGCAGCACCCCCGGAAATGCTGGTCACCAGGTCGGAACGGTTGGTGTCGGTGTTGGTCGGCGCCGTCTGCAGGTCGACCTTGATGCCCGGATGGCTCTTCTCGAAGTCGGCAACCAGGACCTTGCGCAGGTCCGGCCCGCTGGTCGAGATCGGGCTCGCCCACCACACGATCGTCGTCACCTTCTTGTTGTTCGGGCTGGCCGAGGGTGTGCCGGCAGAGGTCCTGGCAGTCGAGGCCGGTGAGGTGGTGGTCGTCGCTGCCTTGCCGGCTCCGGCTGCGGTTTTGGCATTGCCCGAGCCCCCGCAGGCGGCCAGGCCGAGCGCCCCCGCCGCCGTGAGGACGGCGAGAGCCGGCACGGACCGTAAGCGTAGTTTCACGATTTTGTCCTCCCTCTTGGTCAAATGTCCGTACACGATCCTTCCCTGGGCCGGCGCGAATAGTCCTCGCCTACCCCGAGCGCCCAGTACGGGCCCCGGCAACGCCTGCGGAACGGGGGCGCCGCTCCCAGCCCACCTGTACCCTCTTGGCCGTGGACGGGGACACGGGTGAGCATTTCCTGGAGGGTGGCAACGTCAGTGCCGTCGTCCGGGTGGGCGGGACCGTTCGTCGGCAGGCCGGCCCCTGGTCGAGCGGGGTGGACGCAGTGCTCCTCCACCTCGAACGAGCAGGCTTCGACGGCGCGCCCAGGGCCCTCGGCTACGACCAGCTCGGGCGCCAGGTGCTCTCCTACGTCGAGGGCACCGTCGACGCCAGCCCCTCCGACCTCAGCACGAGCCAGCTGGCAGCGATGGGGAGGCTGGTGCGCGACTTCCACGACGCCATGGAGAGCTTCGTACCGCCCGTCGACGCCGCCTGGCAGGTGCCCATACCACCCGACCGCCGGGACCTGGTCTGCCACCACGACATAGCCCCGTGGAACCTGGTGCGAGCTCCGGGCCGGCTCGTGCTTATCGACTGGGACGGGGCAGGGCCGGGGTCACGGTTGTGGGACCTCGCCTATGCGGTCCACGGGTTCGTGCCCCTCTCGGGCGTCTCGCCCCTGGACGAAGGACAAGAAGTCGCCCGCCTCCTCGCCTTGGTGGACGGCTACGGGCTGGAAGGTCAGGACAGGACGAGGCTGGTCGAGCTCCTCGCCCCGCGTACCGGCTCCATGTACGAGCTGCTGCAGCGGGGCCACGAGACCGGTGAGCAACCCTGGTCTAGGCTCTACTCCGAGGGGCACGGCGACTACTGGTACGCCAGCGCCCGTTACGCCGAGCGCCGGTGCGCCGCTCTCGCCCGTGCCATAGTGAGCTGAAAGGCCGTACCAGGGCCCCTGGGTTCACCGCTGCGTCGCCCTGCACCTCGGCGCCGAAGCCCTGCGAGGGCGGTCGACAGCCAGGTGTGGCCGGGTTCGAGCCGACCTCTGGGTGCTACCGAACGGTCGGCCCCCCTGGAGGCGGCCTTGGAGCTGGTCGCCAGAGAGCTCGGAGCTGGTCGCCGGAGAGAAGGTGCGCCCCTGAAGGCACTTCCCACCGACGGTTCCTTGGCGGGCCGCCGGGCCCGGGAACCCGGAGACCGGCCCGATGGTTAGTGATGGCGTGGGACGCTCGGTGGTGGCGCTGGCAGCCGCCTCGGAGGCAATGCGGCGATGAGCCTGCCCCGGCCCTGACCAAGCCGGGCACAAGGGGCTCCGACTGCACGAGCACCAGCGCCGTTGCGGACGGGCGCCGAGCGTCCCCGGCTTTCGTCGGCCGCGCCGGCCCTGGCGGTCCGGGCACGCAGGTGGTTCAAGGCCCATCGCCGCCCCCGGCCCCCGATATGGGCAGGTGTACGCGGAACACGGCACCCCCCGCACAGCCGGGAGCCGCTTCGGCACGACCTCCGTGGGCCTCGACGATCGACGCCACTATGGCGAGCCCAAGGCCGGCCCCACCGGTGCGCCGTGAACGGGACGGGTCCACCCTGAAGAACCTTTCGAAGACTGCTCGTGCCTGCTCCGCCGTGATGCCCGGGCCCTCGTCGGCCACCTCGACCACGACATCGGAGCCGGTGCGTGCCACCCTCAGCGTGGCACGTGTGCCCGGCGGGGTGTGGGCCCGCACGTTGGCGAGCAGGTTGTCCACCACCTGGCGCAGCGCCCCGCGGTCTCCGGTCACCTCCACGGCTTCATCCGCCGCAAAACCGATAGGCCATTGGGGGCCGACGAGGAGTGCCGTGTCGCGTGCCTCCAAGGCCAGGCCCACCATCTCGACCGGCTCGAGTTCCAGCCCGCGGTGCTCGTCCAGCCGGGCCAGCGTCAACAGGTCCTGCACCAGGCGCGACATCCGGGCCGATTCGTTGCGGATGCCGTCCATCGCCCGCGCCAGATCCTCCGGGTGTGACGACGCCCCCTGTTCGAACAGCTGAGCGTAGGCCGAAATGGCCGCTATGGGGGTCCGCAGCTCATGGGAGGCGTCTCCCACGAAACGGCGAAGGCGGCCCTCCGACGCCCGCAGGTCGCCGACGAGCTCCTCGATACGGCCCAGCATCACGTTGAATGCGGTGGCCATGTGGCCGACCTCGGTGCGGGGGTTGGGATTGGGCACCCGGTGCACC
>JAKACE010000493.1 GCA_021821705.1 Actinomycetes bacterium
GAGCGGTGCCGGGGCCGGGACACCGGCTCCAGCCTGAGCGCCCGTCAAGCCCGCAACGCGGCCAGGTAGGCGTCCTTGTTGCGCACCAGCTCGCCCACCGAGTCGCCTCCGAACTTGCGCAGGGCCTCGTCCGCCAGTACCCAGGCCATCATGGTCTCGGCCACGACCCCCATCGCCGGGACGGCGGTGTGGTCGGTGCGCTCCTTGAACGAGACGGTCTCCTCCTTGGTCACCGTGTCGACGGTCTTCAGTACGGGCCGGTTGAGGGTCGACAGCGGCTTCATGTAGCAACGGGCGAACACCGGCTCACCGTTGGTGATGCCGCCCTCCACCCCCCCGGCATGGTTGGACGCCCGCGGGTACGAGCCGGTGGCCGGGTCCCAGCCGATCGGGTCGTGGGCCGCCGAGCCGCGCAGGCCGGCCACCTCGATGCCCTCGCCGATCTCGACCGCCTTCACGGCGTGGATGCTCATGAGCGCCTGGGCCAACAGGGCGTCGATCTTGCGGTCCCAGTGAACGTGGCTGCCCAGGCCAACCGGTACGCCGTAGGCGATGACCTCGGCGGCGCCCCCGAGCGAGTCACCGTCCTTGGCCGCTGCCTTGATGGCCTCGATCATCTCGGCCTCGGTGCCGGCGTCGAAGCAGCGAACCGGCGACTCGTCCACGCTGGGGAGATCCGCCGGGAGCGGCCGCCGGCCGGCCTTGGACACCACAGGGCCCATCTGGACCACGTGGCTCACGATCTCGGTGCCGATCTGCCTGAGCAGCAGCTTGCACACGGCGCCGGCTGCGACCCGGGCCGCAGTCTCACGGGCGCTGGCCCGCTCGAGCACGTCCCGGGACTCGTCGAGGTCGTACTTTTGCATGCCGGCCAGGTCGGCGTGCCCGGGCCGGGGCTGGGTGAGGGGCTTCTCGGTACGTCCGGGGGCGGGGGACATCTCCTCGGTCCACTTGGGCCACTCGGAGTTGCCGACCTCGATCGCGACCGGCGAGCCGAGGGTACGGCCGTGCCTTATGCCCCCGAGCAGTGTCAGCTCGTCAGCCTCGAAGCGCATACGCGGGCCACGCCCGTAACCGAGCCGGCGCCTGGCCAGCTCGGAGGCTATGTCCTCGGCCGTCACGCAGAGGCCGGCGGGGAGCCCCTCGATGACCACGACGAGGCCTTTGCCATGTGATTCCCCAGCGGTCAGGAAGCGCAGCACACGACGATCCTACATGTCGCCTTCGCGGCCCCCTCCGGCGGGCGCGGGGCACGAGCCGGCACCGAGGAGCCGAGCCACCACCCGCAGCCGCCGAGACCGCGGCGCCTACTGGATGGTCGTGACCGAGGCGTCCCAGTTGGCGCCACCACCACCGCTCGACACGACTCCGTAAGGAAAGAGCGCCGTCGCCGGTTCGATCACAGGGTCCAGGGCGCTGCCGCTCCCTCCTGTGCACTCACCGGCCGGTGCGATCATGCCTCCGGCGTACACCTTGCCGTCCTCGATCTTGGGGCTGGCCGTCGCCAGTACGTTGTCCGGTGTGTAAACGAAGGCGTTCACGGCCGCGGGAGCGGTAGCACCCCCGATGGTGTTGGCGACATAGACATCCCCGTTGTTGGGGACACCGGAGAGATCGGAAGGGCAGCTCGTGTTGCTCGGCAGCGAGCTGCCGTTCCAGGGGACGATCAAGTAAAGAGAGTGCCCGTTGCCTACGACGGTCCCAGGGGACCCGTCGTTCTCGAAGGTGAAGCCCCCCGTAGTGCCCGAGCCGCTGGGGTCTCCGGAGAAGACGGCCAGGTTCTGGTTCAGTGTCAGCGGGTTGCCCCCCGAAAGGGCCGTGTCACCCCAGTCGATGGCACACGTCGTCGTGATCACCGTGGGCTTTGTGGCCGTGCTCATCGAGATCAGCGCCGCGTACACACTGTCGGCACCGCTGGCCGTGCAGTTGTCGTACCCCAGGTCCCAGGTGATCCCGGACGCCCCGCCGCCGCCCGGCTCGAAGGTGGAGTTCTCCCAAGCCTGCTGGTTGAACATCAGCGGGGGGAACGTTGCGATCAACTGCTGCTGGGGCAGCTTGAAGCCGTAGACGGCCGGAGGTCCGCTCGACAGCTCGACGCAGGCGACGTCCGGGATGGGAGGACTGGGGGCGTCGGTGAGGTACTGAGACGACGAGCTGCCGGGGCACTCCCCGGAGCCAAAGAACGGCGCAGAGGCGCTTGCCCCGGCCAGGTAGCCGGCAGTGTAGCCGGGGGCGCCGCCGCCGGCCGTGAAAGACGTGTAGCACGTAGAGGGTGCATCCTTTCCACCGGACGAACCGTTGGCGCAGTTGCTACCCCGGACGGAAATGGTGTCCCCGCTCGCCACCCAGGCCGAGCCGGAAAACGATGGCCACGAGGCTATCGGTACCGTCAGGTCCCCGTTGGCAACCACGTTGCCCTTGACGCTGCCCGCGCTGATGCTGACCGAGCCGTCGGCGAAGACAGCGGGCGTGCACGAGCCGTTCGAGCAGAACCCTCCGCCCGAGGCGACCGTACCGGCGCTCATGTCGAACGGGCCGCCCGAGTAGATGCTGCCCTCGACCGTGCCCCAGCCCGTCATATCCACACCGCCGGAGGCGAAGACGCTCCCCCAGATCGTGCCGCCCTGGATTGTCACCGTCCCATCCGAGACGACGTCGCCACATATCGTCGCCCCG
>JAKACE010000494.1 GCA_021821705.1 Actinomycetes bacterium
TCCACGAACGGTTGTGGTTCTCGCCGTCGTTGTTGTCCTCGCCGTTGGCCTCGTTGTGTTTTTCGTTGTAGGACGTGAGATCGGCAAGGGTGAAGCCGTCGTGGGCGGTGACGAAGTTGATACTGGCCGACGGTGCCCGCCGGTCGGAGGAGTAGATGTCCCCGCTGCCGCTCAGGCGCAGGGCAAGCTCGCCGAGGGTGCTGTCGGCTCCGCGCCAGAAGTCCCTTACGCAGTCCCGGTACTTGCCGTTCCACTCCGACCAGCGGGCGGGGAACCCGCCGAGTTGGTAACCGGCGATGTCCCAGGGTTCGGCGATCAATTTGACAGACGCGAGAACGGGGTCCTGGTGCACCAGCGTGAGGAAGGCGCTGTGTATGTCCTCGGTGCCGCTCTGGCGCGTCAATGTCGTTGCCAGGTCGAAGCGGAAACCGTCGACGTGCATCTCGCTCACCCAGTAGCGCAGCGAGTCGAGGATGAGGCGCAATGCCGCCGGGTGGCTGACATTGAGGCTGTTGCCCGTGCCCGTCGTGTCGAAATAGTGGGCCCGGTCGTCCTCGACGAGGCGGTAGTAGGCGGGGTTGTCGATCCCCTTCATGGCCAGGGTGGGCCCGAGGTGGTTACCCTCGGCCGTGTGGTTGTACACCACGTCCAGGATCACTTCGAGGCCGGCAGCGTGGAGGTCCTTCACCATCTGCTTGAACTCGCCGACCTGGCCGCCGCCGTCGCCGGCCGAGCTGTAGCCGTTGTGGGGGGCCAGGAAGCCGATACTGTTGTAACCCCAGTAGTTGCGCAGGCCCTTTTCGACCAGGTGGGAGTCCTGTACGAACTGGTGCACCGGGAGCAGCTCCACCGCCGTCACCCCGAGGTCGGTCAGGTACCCGGTAATGGCCGGGTGACCGACGGCGGCGTAGGTGCCCCTGATCGCTTCGGGTACCTCGGGGTGCCGCTGGGTCAGGCCCTTTACGTGGGTTTCATAGATGATCGTCTCGTCCAGCGGGACATTGGGCGGGCTGTCGTCGCCCCAGTCGAAGCGGCGTTCCGTAACAAGGCACTTGGGCATATTGGCCGCCGAGTCGAGGCGGTTGGCCGCGTCGGCGTTGTCGAAGTCGTGGCCGAAAACCTCTTGGCCCCAGGCCACTTCGCCCTCGATGGCGGTGGCGTGGGGGTCCAGCAGGAGTTTGGCCGGGTTGCAGCGCAGGCCATCGGCAGGCGACCAGGGCCCGTGCACGCGTAACCCGTAGCGCCGGCCGGGGCCGACCCCGGCAAGAAAGCCATGCCATATATGGGCAGTGTGCTCGGGCAGCGCGACCCGCTCCTCGTTGCCGTCCCCGTCGAACAGGCAGACTTCCACCGCTTCGGCTATCTCGGATGAGACGGCGAAGTTGGTGCCGCCCTCGGCCGGGGTGGCGCCGAGAGGATAGGGGAGCCCTCGCTGTGTGTCCATCGGCCAACGGTACCGGTGGGGTACGGGGAACTGGCGGGCCGGCGTCAGCCGACGGTCGCTCTCACCCATGGAGTGGCGGGTGGGCCGGTCACGCCGGGCTCGGCCGCCCAGACGCTGCCGGCCAACGGCTCGCGCAGCTTCCCGCTCTCGTCGAGGTCTCGCGTGGCGGTGGTTATCAGCAACCGGTCGCCGGCCGTGCCGCCGAAGCAGCAGCTCGTCGTATAGCTGGCCGGCACACGGACGATCGTGTCGAGCTCGCCCTCGGGGGTGTAGCGCCGGACACTGCCCCCGGCGAACAGGGCTACCCACAGGCAACCGTCGTCGTCCGTGCACATGCCGTCGGGATGGCCGTCGGCCGGGTCGACCCGGACCAGGGCCCTCGGTTCCCCGACAGCACCCGTGCCCAGGTCGTAGCCGTAGGCCCGGATTTCGTGGGTCACCGTGTCGATGAAGTACATGGTGCGCCCGTCCGGGCTCCACCCGAGACCGTTGGCGATGCCGACGCCCCCGATCACCGCTTCGGGTTGGCCGCCAGGGCCGACGCGGTACAGCGTTCCTTTGACCAAGCTCTCGTCGTAGCTCATCGTTCCCACCCAGGCGCGCCCGGCCGGGTCGCACTTGGCGTCGTTGGCGCGGTTTTCCGCCAGGTGGGGCTCCAGCGGCGCCAGGTCCGAAACGGTGCCCGACTCGTCGAGGTGGGCAAGGCGGTCCGATAGCGCCACCAGCCAGCCCCCCTCGGCGGCCGGGAGGGCCGCCCCGACGTGACCGGGCAGCTCGTACCTGGCCACCGGGTTGCCATCTGGGTCGGCCACGTGCACGACGGAGGAGAGGATGTCGACCCAGGAGAGCCGATTGGTACGCGAGTCCCAGCTCGGGCCCTCACCCAGCACGGCGTCGGCCTCCTGCCACAGCTTCGCTTCGAGGATCCTCACGGTTGCCACTCCTCCCCCCGGTTAGGTACCCGCCGGCGACCGGGGCCCCGCGCGGCGCCCCTGAGCGTTGCACACGCGGTCGGGATGTGCCACCTCGGGCCGGCCGGATGCCCGCCGACGGCGCCCCCCGCCCCCCTTCGGGAGGCGCCGTGCCAGGCCAGGCCGCTGGGGCCGACCTGGGCCTGTGCCCGCGGCCCAGCCAGCAGGTAGTGCTCCCGCCTCCGGCCGGGCAGGCCGGGCATCTCGCCAGGGTGCCGGCTGGAGGCGGGGGGCTGTGCCGCAGCTGAGCCGCCCCTACT
>JAKACE010000010.1 GCA_021821705.1 Actinomycetes bacterium
CCCGGGCGGGCCACCCGGGGCGTCGGCGGTAAGGGGGTGCGCCGATCAGGGGGCGAGTATGTAGAGCACCGATGAGGAGGGTGTGAGCGTGCGCACGTCGACGTGGCCAGCCCCGTATGTGAAGTTCTCCTCGCTGACGGTGATGGTGCCGTTGGAGACGGCGGTGACCCAGGCCACGTGGCCGTCACCGCCGGCGCCATCGGTCCAGGCCGGGAAGACGGCCACGGACCAGGGCTGGGGCACCGAGCTCACGGTCCAACCTTTGGCCTGGGCATTGCCGGCCCAGTACTGCGCGTTGCCGTTGTTGGGACCGGTGAAATCGGGCCAGAGGCCGCTGTAGGCGTGGAACTCGTAGTCAGCCCACCACGTGCACTGCCCGGGGTAGCCCTGGTCCCCTGAGGCGGTGGCGCCCACGGCCCGGCCGGTGGGCGTAGGCGTGGGTGCTGGGCACTGGGGCAGGCCGGGGGTGAACCTGGCATAGACGGGGGTGTCGAGCCAGTAGTCGGAGACGTACTGGCCACCGGCGAGCCTGTCCCAGATCGGCGAACCGTAGACGTCGGTGCCAGTTGTCTGGCACACGATAACCACGGCCTCATCGTGCGAGAGCCAACCCAGTACGGCGGAGGAGGTGCTGGGAGCCGCCCTCTCGGCCAGGGGGAGGGTGGCGGTCACGTGGAAGATGCCGGCTGCGGAGGCGCCCGGAGCGCCAAGGGCCAGCCCGGCCAGAGCGGCCAGTGCACAAACCGAGCCCGACAGGGCGGTCTTCAAGTTCCTTGCTGCGTACATCTGTCGCACCTCCCTCTCGTACCGGCTTCGAAGGCCGGTCTCGTGGGTGCAACCTGTTCGCACCCTCTTGGACAACGCTAAAACGGCGCAAGGGTCGCGGGTAAGGGGCAGATCCGCCCCTCGGTGAGGTACGACGGCTCAGCGGAACCTGGCCATGAAACGGGCCAGTTCGGCCCGGTACAACGACGGGTCGGTGCCGACGGCACCCACGTGGTCGGCGCCCCTTACCGCAACATAGGTGACAAGGCGCCGGTCGGCGCGGGCGAAGCGCGCCGCCAGGTAAGGGGGGACGACGGTGTCGGCCGAGCCTTGGAAAAGCAGTGCGGGTACGGACAGGTCGCGCTCCAGCGCCGGTTCGGACAGCATGGACAGGTCGGCGCCCGTCCGCCACGACGCCATCCTGGCCACCAGGGCGGCCATGAAGGCCGGCAGGTGCACCCTGGCGGCCTGGAAGGTCAGGGTCGCCTGCCAGTCGAGCAGCGGCGAGTCCAGCACGATGCCTTTGACATGGCGGGAGTAGGCAGGGTCGTGAGCCGTGACGAGGCACATGGCGCCGCCCAACGAATAGCCGTAGAGAACGACCCCTCTGGCGCCGTGGCTCATGGCGTAGTCGACGGCGCTACCGACGTCGCGCCATTCCGTTGTGCCCAGGTGCGACAGGTGGTCGGGGCTGGGGGGTGCCCCGATGTCGTTGCGGTAGGTGATGGCCAGAGCCGGGAAACCGAGCTGGTGCAACAGGGAAATGGCGGACAGGTCGTCGGTGCGGCTGCCGCCGAGCCCGTGCACGACGATCACCCAGGTGTGCAGGGCGCCGGGGACGTACCACGCAGGCATCGGCCCGAGGGCCGTGGGGACGGCGACCGAGCGGAAGTGGATCCTGAGCGCCTGCCACGGGTCGCCGGTGTAGCGGTCGGCCTGCACGCCGGCCGCCTGGCCGGGCGAGAGGCGCCCCACGACGGCGCTCAACTCGCGGGTTACCGACGACGCAGTGGTGGCGGTAACCGCGCCGACGACGGCTCGGCCGCCCTTCCAGGCCAGCGCGAAGGTGCCTGGTTCGGACGCGTCAGGGCCCCGGCTGAGCACCACTGAGCGCTGGGCCGGCCCGACCGACAGGACGCGCAGCGGGTAGGAGGGCCCGACGTGCACGACATCGGTGAGCCGCACGGCCGAGTACCACGCCAGAGAGGTCGCGGCCGTAGCCAGCACGGCTATTGCGACGATGGCGGTGACCAGCCCCCTGCGGAGGGCCCGGCTGGGCACGAGGCGCACCAGCCCATGCTGCCGGGGCTCCTCCCACCGGCGCGAGGGGCAGATCTGCCCCTACCCGTCGAGGACGAAGGGTGCAACGGTCGAGCGGGCGGCACCGGCCCGAGGCCGGAAGGCCGCCTGCAGGTCTCGGTGTGCCGGCGACGTCGAGCAGGGTCAGCCGGCCGGGACGCTGTAGCTCGAGCAAGCGTGCTGTTCGGTGTTCGGCCACTCGAGCACTACGCTCAGCCCTCGGGCGTCGGCAGCGGCGGACGGGTCGGCCGGGCCCACGTGGTAGTCGCCCCCGGCGGCACGGACCATGTGCACGCTGTTGCGCTTGCGCTCCCATGCCGCCGTCACCCGCTGCGGGTCCGGGCCGGGGCCGCCACTGCGTACCTCTACGACAAGGCGGCGGGCGGCGGCGGCGGCGGTGAGCGCGACGGGGTAGCCGTAAGCGTGGTAGGCGGCGTTGTTGAGCAACTCGCGCACGGCGCCCACCACGGTCAGTACCGGTGCGCCGGGCGGCAATGGGCCGGACAGTCCTGACAGGTCGAGATCGAGCCGGGTGATCGGCACGAACGCCCGGCTCAACTGGAGCAGCTCTTCGGCCAGGCCGGCACCGTGCCCATAGGAGGCCCGGTAGCCGTCAGACGCTTCGCCGGCCGAGCGTCCCAGGGCAGTGGCGAGGTCCCGGCGGTACTGCTCGGCCCAGGGGGCCAGCTGGTCGGCGCTCATGGTGCCGCGGCGGACCTCGCGCAGTAGGGCCTTGGGGATGTCGTGACCTATGCGGTAGGCGCTCGCCGCCGCCGCCACCCTGGCCTGCTCGCCGGCGAGGCGCCCCAGCATGGCCCGCAGCGCCTCCGACTGGCCCATGATGGAGCGCAGCAGGCTGAAGCCGAGGCGGGCGATGAGGAAGAACGGCAGGTAGGAGACGGCGTTGTTCCAGACCGCCGCATCAGCGGTGCGCAGGGCGGCGGTCCCGGCGAAGTGGTCCGGGCCCAGGGCCGTGAACACGGTCATGGCGTACGCAACGGTCAGGGCGCCGGCGCAGGCCAGGCCGGGGAACAGGCGCCACCCGGCCGCCCCGACGATGACGACCGTTATGACCGTGTACGGCTCCGCCCAGAAGGCTGACGTGGACAGTGACGACGCCCCGAGCACCGATGCCGCCAGCACGAGGCACAGGGCCCCGCACACCGTCTCGGTGACGGCCGTAGGTGCGTCGATGGCAGGGAGGCGCCCCAGCTGGACGCGCCGGTAGCAGCGGCCGAAAACGATCAGGGACTGTACGGCCAGCGCCGCCACCAGCCAGGCGGCCCGCCCGGCCTGGGCCAGGGCCAGCACCAGCGTACCGGAGCGCAGGGCTCCGGCCAGCACTAGCGTCACCGTCTCGGCTGACCGGCCCTCGTAGCTCTCCCTGCCCGTCCCGGGTACCGGCCCCGGGCTCGGGGCGCTACCCGGGCTGAGCGAGGTGCCTGGTCCGCCCGGCACGGCGGGCACCATCAGGCACCTGGCCCGCTGGGCCGGTAGACCTCCCAGGGGCTGACGATGCCCAGGTGCACGGCCAGGCGGGCGCGGTCCGTCTGCTTGGCACAGTCCGGGTAGATCTCCACGATGCGCTCCAGGTGCCTGCGCACTCCGGCTTCGGTCAGCGGAGGGTCGCAGGCGCGGGCGATCTGGAGGAGCTTGAGCCCGAGTGCTTCGAGGCGCAGCACCTCCTGCTGGCGGGGGCTGAGCACCTTGCGGGCCGAGGCTGCCAGGTTCTCGAGGAGAACGGGATCCACGTAGATCGCTCCGGCCAGGACGGCGTCGACGCCGGCGAGCAGCACCGAGACGTCCGCTGTGTCCTTGCAGACGTAGCCCGACGCTCCGGCCGCCCTGGCCTGTTCGAGAGCCTCGCCCGAGGCCAGGCCGGAGAACACGAGCACCGGGGCTTGGGCCGATACCACCCGCACGGCTGCGGGCCCCTCCAGTTGGCCGCCGCGGATCTGCAGGTCGAGCACGACGAGTGAAAGCCCCTCCATGCCGGCGTCGAGCATGCTCTCGACTGTGGAGAAACCCTCGACCTGCCAGCCCTGCCCGAGATGGGCGCCGACGCGCTCCATGGTCACCACGCGGGTAAAAGTCTGGTCCTCCGCCACCGCCACCCGGCCGGTCGCCGTCGGCGGGGTCATGCCTCGACCTCGACGCCGGGGCGCACGGCCTCGATCAGCTCGATAAGGCGGCCGGCCTCGGCCTGCATCTCGGCGGGTACGGGCCCGCTCGTGTGGCCCAGCGCCTCCAGAAGAGTACCGACAGGCCCGAACACGTCAGCTGCCACGGCCCTCCACTGGGACTCCTCCGCCAGGAGGGCGGCGGCCCGGGCCACCTCGGCATTTCGGCGCGCCATGACCGTCAGCACGCGCCGCAGGAAGGTGGTGGCGGCGAAAGCGGCGGCGAAGAACACGGGAAAGTTGGCGGTGTCGACCACCACCTGAGCCACGCTCTCGCCCGGTGCCGTCGTCGGCAGGAGCGCCCCGCCTGCGTACGCGCCCATCAGCACGACCACCATCACGGGGGCCCACCAGCGGGCTTGCCCAATACTGGAGCGACGCCTCATGGCGAGATGGTGCTGGGCCCGGCCCTCTCCCCCGGCCGCGGCCAGCAGGTCCGGGCCGGCCAGGAGCCCGAGCCCGACGCCGGTGGCCACGCTGTACTGGAGCATCCAGTTCAGGGCGGCGCCCCGTCCCGGGGCTCCCGTGGTCGCTGCGGACAAGGCGGCCAGAGCGGCTACGTCGAAGGTTGCCTCGGCCAGAAGGCCGCCTGCGCTCAGCCGGCCCCGGCGGACGAACGCCGGGAGGACGATGGCGCTCTCGACCAGGCATGCCGCACCAGTGGCGAGCGCCAGCCAGTAGTGGGTGTAGGCACCGCCGGCGACGGTGAGGTCGATGGCGGCCTGGCAAAGGTGGAAAGCCCTGGCGGCGCAGTAGACAAGCACCATCGCCAGCATCAGCCGGCGAGCCGTCACGGTGGCGAGGAGGCTCCGGGAACCCCGGAAGGCGCTCGAGGAGACGTCGCCGGCTTCTCGGAGCGCCTGGGCGAGCGAGGGCAGGCCCGCGGCCTCGCCGCGGTGACCGGTCCGTGCCCTGGGGCCGGTGGTAAGCGGAGCAGCCTCGCTGATGCCCTGAGCTTAGGTGGCCGCTGTGCTCCTAAGCCGTTTGACGGGCCAGGATGGCCCGTAGGCGTACTCTCGGGCCGGCCTGGAGCACGCTGCGGGCATAGACCACCGACGCCAGCCAGGCTACGGCCGCCACCCCTGCGGCACAGATGGCAGCCGATACGAGGAACTGCCACAGCGCCAGGTCCCCTGACGCATAGAGCGCCGGGTCGACGACCGGAGCGGTGGGGGGCAGGAAGGCCAGCACCTTGCCGAAGAGGCTGGTCCCGGCGAAGGTGCTCGTGTCGGCGGCGATGTAGCCGAGGAAGAGGGGGATCTGCAGCGGCAGCGTCACGTTGAACAAGTCGGCCTGCCTGGTCACCATGGCCCCGGCGGCGGCGAAAGCGGTGCAGTAGAAGGCATACCCCACCACCAAGCAGACGGCGGCGACGGCTATCACGCCGGGGGCCCCGCCCTGCACCACGGGCGAACCGGAGGCTTCCCCGGCACCGAGGGCGACGACCAGCATGGCGAGGATTTGCGCACCGAAGAGCAGCCCGGTGCCGAGCACCTTGCCCAGCAGCAGTTGCGAGGGTCGCACGGCGGCGAGGACGACCTCGACGACCCGGCTGGCCTTTTCCTCGTGGGCGCTGGTGCTGAGACGCATCCCGTAGCTGAGCAGGAGGCTATAGATCAGGATGGCGGCGACGAAGCCGGTCAGTTCCGCCCTCAGGCTGGGGCCGGGGGTGCTGTGGGCCAAGCCCCTCACAGGCAGCGAAGCACCCTTCTCGACCGAGGCGGCGACCTGGGGTGGCAACTTGGCCAGCAGGGCTCGCTCCCCGTCGAGCTCGGCCAGGGCGGATGCGACCAGGTACGACGCCGAGGAACGGTCCGTGCTGCTGGGAAGCCGCTCCAACAGGACCTCATGCCCGGGCACGAACACGACGGCCACGCGCCCGTCGTGCAGGTCGCGCCGGGCTGTGAGCAGATCCGGTTCGTGCACGACGGCGGCGGTCACCCCGGTGAGGCGAGCCGCCTGGTGGACGACGTCACCGGCTGCAGGTTGGCGCCCGACCAGGCCGACATGCATGGGAGCCGGCTTGGACGACAGGAGCGCCGGCAGGACAACGCCGACGGCGACGGCGACCAGCAGGAGCAGGGTGGACACCGTGAAGGAGCGGGCCTTGGCCCGTTCACGCACCTCCCGCCTGGCCACCAACCAGGTGAGGTTGCGGTCGGCGCTCACCTGGCCACCTGGCCGACAGCCTGCCTGAAAACCTCTGACAGGTGGCGGCGCGAATAGGCGAACAGCTCGACTTCCCCGCCGGCCCGGGCCGCCTCCAGCACGTCCTGGCTGCGCCCCGGGGCCACCATGACCCTCAGGGTCCCGCGGTCGTTGCCCAGCACCGTGCCGGCGCCCTGCAGCCTGCCGGCCCACGTCCCCGCCGGGTCGTCCGTCACCCGTACCTCGAGCACCGGGTGCTCGCCGCGGGCCAGGTCCTCGACGCTGCCTGCCACGACCCGCCTTCCCCTGTCTACGATCACGACGTCCTGGCAGACGTGCTCGACCAGGTCCAGCTGGTGGCTCGAGAACAGCACGGCCGCACCCCTGGCGGCCTCCTGCCTCAGGACCTCGCTCATCGTGTCGATCCCAACCGGGTCCAGGCCGGAGAACGGCTCGTCGAGGACCAGCAGCTCCGGGCGGTGCACCAGGGCCGCGGCCAGCTGTGCACGCTGCTGGTTGCCGAGGGACAGGGCTTCCACCTTGGAGCCGGCACGCTCGGCGATGCCGAGGCGCTCCATCCAGTGGCCGGCCGCAGTGGCAGCGTCCCGAGGCCCCAGCCCGTGCAGCTCGGCCAGGTAGACGAGCTGGTCGGCCACTTTCATGGTCGGGTACAGGCCCCTCTCCTCCGGCATGTACCCGAAGAGCCTGAGGTCGGGCCGCCCCACCGCGTGGCCCTCCCAGAGCACCTGGCCGCTGGTCACGGCGACCAGGCCGAACACCGTGCGCATGGCCGTCGTCTTGCCGGCCCCGTTCGGGCCGAGGAACCCGACCACCCGGCCCCTCGGCACCTCGAAGGACATGCCGTCGAGCGCCACGGTCCTGCCGTATGAGCAGCTGACCTCTTTCACCTCGAGCACGGGGACCGCCGCTCGAGCTCGCCTGCACCTCGCCTGCATCGCACGCCGGGCATACTTCCCGCTGCGGCCGAGCGCGGTCAAGTGGCTTGCCGGGCGGCTGCCCAGAGGTTCAGTACCTGTCGAGCGGGCGCCCTTTGGCGGGTCGAGCGGACCGTGCGACTGCGAGCCGACGGCGGTCGGCGACAGCGGGGGAGCCCGCTGGCAGGGGGCTTTGCCTGCCCGCTACGGGCCGGGACGTGTCAGGGGTTGGCGTGCGGCCCGTCGTCGTTGCCACCGCAGGGGCCACTGCGCCTGGACTGGCGCAACAATTCGCGCTCGCGAGCGCACAACTTGTCGTAGCGCTGCTCCGTGGCAGGGTCGAGGGGCCGGGAAAGGCGCAGGAAAGCCAGCGCTTCGAGCTCTTTACGGACTTGTTCCAGTGAGTCTTGGTGCGGGGTTATACAACGATCATCTCAGATCCGCCGGCGTAACGGCTGGGTCTTAGGTCACAATCGCTGCGTCCGCGCCTTTTTGTCGGCCGTTTGCTGGTCGGCGTGGGTGTGTTGGCTGTCACTTTATGCCGGTGTACCGGCTGTAAAAAGGTTTAGCTCATTTTGCTCAGCGCAGCATGTACCGGGTGGGGTACCCGGCGGGGGGCCTGCGCCGAACAGTCGAGAAGGTTTGTCCTGCCCGCACCCGGAGCCCACCGCCACGGGTATCACCGCTCAGTGGGGCCGCCGCAGCTCCTGTGAGAGATGAGCGGCCAGCTTGGCGCAGGACGCCCCGCTCGTGTCATGGCCGTAACTGGCGAAGGCGGAGGGGGACAGGGACGGCACCTGCCAGGCTCCGGAGACATAGCTGATGGTCGTCTCGGCTGTCCGCAGCAGCTGGTCGCTCTGCACGGGCTTCGACAGGAGGAGGTCGGCTACGTCGTGTGCTCCTTGCGGGCTCTCCACCAGGCCTCCGTGGAAGGCCGCCAGCACGACGGTAGGGAAGGGGAGCGTGCCGGCGCCGGTAACGGTGGCGTCAGCCAGGGGGACCAGGGCGAACTGGCGCACGGTCGGGAGGGGGCACGACATGGCCCCCACGAGCAGTGGCGCCGCCGAGTCCAGCGAGGAGAGGAAGGCACTGTGGGGGGACAGGTCCACAGGCGAGATGCCCTCTAGGGCTCGGTCGAGCACCACCAGAGCCTGCCCGGTGGCGAGGCCCCAGCCCTGGTGCTGGCCGGAGGCCGGGTAGACGACGCGCCCCGCAGCCTCGAGAGGGCTGGCCAGTACGAGCTGGTCCACGGGCGCCCCAGGTGATGCCAGGAGGGCTGTCTTGGCCACCATCGCCCCCTCGCTCTCCGCTACGACGGCGACCTTCCGGCCCGAGCGCCGGGCCAGGGCGTGCACCTGGCCCAGGAACATGCGGTCGAGCACGGCGAGGCTCTTCACTGTGTCGTACGAGCCGTAGGGGAGCGGGGTGCCCGTACGGGAGAGCCCACGGTAGGAGAAGCGCACCTCGTAGAAGGGCCCAGGGACCGGGTGGGAGGCGGTGCCGTCCCAGGTCGAGCCGTAACCGGCGACGAGCAGGAGCGGCTGGCCGAGCCGAGGGCCTGCGCCGCCTGCCCCCAAGGCCGTCCCGGTCCTGGCAGCGGTGGTCGCCGGGGGCCTGGCCTGGTCGAACCCCAGGGTCGTGCCGGCAACCACGACCACCGCCAGCCCGACGATGGCGACCGGGACCAGGGGGACGGTGAAGCGGGGGGCGCGCCTGTCGACCACCGCGTGCACGGCCCCGACCCAGGCCCAAGCATTGAAAAGGCCCGCAAGGATGCACACCAGCGGCCAGAACGGCCGCGGCAGGACGCCTACGACAGAGCCGCTCAAGCTCAGCACCACGAAGGACAGCGTCACCCAAGCCACACCGCGCGGCGGCAGTGCCCGTCTCCACCAGTCGCCGGAGATGCCGACCGGGTGCAGGACCACGGCCACCAGCAGGGCAGCGGGCACGCCCGCCAGGAAGAGCCAGGACACCGGGACCACAGCCGCCCCGAAGAGGACCACCACGCTCGGCAGGAGCAGCGCAGCCGACAGGACCGTGGCCACGGCGGAGCGGGTGAGCAGCCGGGCCGGGCCGGGCCTGGGCACGTGAGCCGGCCAGGCCAGGTGGACCGACAGGGCTGTCATCGTCGTCCTCACGGCCAGCAGGGCGACCGCCTCCCCGCCGAGGGCTACCCAGGAGGTGTTGTAGACGCTCAGCCAGCGAAGGTCGCCGAAGACGCCGAAGGGCGCGATGGCGTTGGTCTGGGGGGCCAGCTGGGGCCGGGCCGTCGGGTCGAAGACGGCCAGCAGGACCAGCTCGAGCAGGCTGGTGCCGGCGCACAGCGACACCAGTGCCCACCAACGTCCCCGGCCTGTGCCCGGCCTGTGGTTGACGGTCAAGCGGTCGCTGATGGGTCTCATGGCTGCGCCTCAGCGTCGTCCTGGTTTGGACATTAGAGCACCCGACGAGCGAGCGCGTGAAGAGTGGCCCACACCCTCCGAGCGGGAGGCGGGGCACGCCTGATTGCTAGCTCAGGCGCCAGACCACCGACTCCCACGGCGCCAGCCGTAGGGCCGGGGGGGTGCACCCCGGCGGTTGTGCCAGGTTGGCCAGTACGACCTCCGCGTTTTCCCACTCAGGGCCGACCGGCAGCGTGACGTGGAGATCGGCGCTCCCGAAGTTGGCCGTCACCAGCAACGACGAAGCCGGGCCGGTGCGCAGGAAGGCCCACAACCGGGGGTGATCGGGCTCGAGGAGCTCGAAGCCGCCCTCGGTGACCGTCGGGTCCTCGTGGCGCAGTGCCACCAGGCGCCGGTAGTGGGCGAGCACCGAGGAGGGGTCGCCCTCCTGGGCGGCCACGTTGAACTCGGTGTGGTCCGGGTTGACGGCGATCCAGGGCTCGCCTGTGCTGAAGCCGGCGCCAGGGCCGGCGTCCCACTGCACCGGGGTACGGGCGTGGTCGCGGCTGGTGCGCCCGAGGGCTTCGAGCAGGGCCGTGAGGTCGACATCGCCGCGGCGGCTGGCGGCGTCGTAGAAGTTGAGGCACTCGATGTCGCGGTACTCGGCCATCGAGGAGAAGGGGGCGTTGGCCATGGCCACCTCGTCACCCTGGTAGATGTAGGGAGTCCCCTGGTGCAGGTGCAGGACCGTGGCCAGGGTCTTGGCCGACGCGACGCGGTGAACACCGTCGTCGCCAAAACGTGAGACGCTGCGGGGCTGGTCGTGGTTGCCCCAGTACAGCGAGTTCCAGCCGTGCCCGGCCAGGCCCACCTGCCAGCGCGCCATGCACTGCTTGAGGGCGGGGAGCGACAGGGGGCGCAGGTCGTAGCGGTGCTCGCCGTGGTCGAGCGACACGTGCTCGAACTGGAACACCATGTCCAGCTCGCGCCGCTCGGGGGTGGTGAAAAGCGCCGCCTGGTCGAGGGTCACGCCGGGCATCTCGCCGACCGTGAGCACGTGCTGAGGCCTGCCGGCGAACACCTCCCGGTGCATCTCCCGGAGGAACTCATGGTTGCGAGGACCGCAGATGTAGCCGTCGCCGCCGGGGCCATAGAGCGAACCGGGGCGCGCCATGACATCGACGAGGGGGAGCTTCTTGCTGATCATGTTTATTACGTCCATGCGGAAGCCGTCGATGCCGCGGTCGAGCCACCACCGCATCATCGAGTACACCTCCTGGCGCACCTCGGGGTTCTCCCAGTTGAGGTCGGGCTGCTTACGGGAGAAGATGTGCAGGTAGTACTGGCCGGTCGGCTCGTCCCATTCCCACGCCGGGCCCGAGAAGGCCGACTCCCAGTTGGTCGGCTCGGCGCCGGGCCGGCCCCCGGTCCGTCCTGGGCGGGGGTCGGCCCACCAGTACCAGTCGCGCCTGGCAGCGGTAGGCGAGGAGCGTGAGGCAAGGAACCAGGGGTGCTCGTCGGAGGTGTGGTTGACCACGAGGTCCATCACGAGCTTCATGCCCCGCCCGTGCAGCTCGGCCAGGAGCTGGTCGAAGTCCTCCAGGGTGCCGAAGACCGGGTCTATGTCGCGGTAGTCGCTGATGTCGTAGCCGTTGTCGTCCATGGGGGAGCGGTAGACGGGCGACAGCCAGACGACGTCGGTACCGAGGCTGTCCAGGTAGTCGACACGCTCGATGATGCCTCTCAGGTCGCCCACGCCGTCGCCGTTGGAGTCGGCGAAACTGCGCGGGTAGACCTGGTACACGACCCAGCGCTTCCAGTCGTCCGGGCGTTGCCAACCGGACCTGGTCAACGTGGGAGCGCCCTGCGGAACGGGCAACGTCCTAGCTCCTCGATGCCATGCCTGCGGCACGCTCACGTCGCGGGCAGGCCGAGCGCTGCGAGGGCCCCCTCGGGGTCATCGCAGCCGACAACCCATTCGTCCTGAGCGACGCCCTGGAAGCTGATGCGCACGCCTCGTGGCGTGCTGTGGTGCACGGCGGCGAAGACGGTCTTCTTGAACCCGTGCACGCTCGCCACCTCGACGATGCCAGGCAGGCGTGTACCGACCCGGAAGCCGATGATGTCGGCGGCGGCATGGGCGTCGTCTAGCACCTCGGCGCCGACCACGCTGGACACCGGCGCCCTGAGGTCAGCATGGGCCCCCTCCAGCTTCTCCGCCGTGCTCAGGTGGAGCACGAGCTCGTCGCCTTCCCTCTTCAGTTCTGCCATCGCCGGCCTCCTGTGTTGGCTGCCTACGGAACCTAATAGCGACAGCCGGCCACGTGGGGAATGGAACGTGCCGTGCCCCTGGGAGGTCGTAGACGGCAATGAGAGGGTCGGACCATCCCAAATGGGCAAGACAGCTCGCGGCAGCGGTGGCTTGCGCCGCCCTTGTGACCGGCCTGGCCGTGGTTACCGGCCCGGCCCAGGCGCCGACGGTGGACGAGCACGGGCCGGTGGGCACCGGCGCGGTGCTGTCCCTGAGCGCCTTCGCCTCGAGGGGCCCTGGCGTCACCGCCAGCACCGGCCCGGGCGCGGCACCGCCGGCACAGATCCCGTGGGGGCGGGTCGGGGCCGGGTGGTCGGTGGCTGTCGAGGCTCCCGACGCGGCCAGGTACGACAGGTACGTCGTGTACCTGGTGTCGCCGGGAAGGCTGCGCTACCGGGCCCGGACCTTAGCTCTTGGCGGCCGGGGCGGCCTCGTGAGGCTGGCCGACTGGTCGGGGGACAAGCGGCGGGCTCTGCTCGAGCTGACAGGCGCCGGGAACACGGGCGACCTGACGCGCGTCGTGGACCTGGACCTGGCAACGGGGAGCGAACTCGGCAGCTTCAGTGTCGCCAACCTGGCATCGGCCCAGTTCACGAGGCCGGCAGGAGCGGATCTGCTGATCACGACGAAGTCATCGGTCTACCGTGCCTACCCGGACGGCGCCCTGCAGGCCAGGCTCCCCTCGCAACTCGTGGACCACCCCGTGCAGACCCCGCTCGGCGAGTACCCCGACCCGTTGTACACGCCCGACGGCACCCGGATCGTGTTCCAGTCGTCCGCCGGTCTGGAGGTGGCCACCAACGCCGGCATGGCCGTGCGAAGCCTGCGCTCACCTACCGGCGAGGCCTGTAGCCCCGTGCGGTGGTGGGCGCCGGGGACGGTCCTGGCCTGGTGCGGCACGGGCTACTACGGAGGGTCCCAGATGGGAGGCCAGCTGTGGCGCGTGCCCGTGTCAGGTGCTGCCCCGAGCCCGGTGACCCCCGCCCGCCACGGTGCCATGGCCTTCATCGACGAGGACGCGTGGGTGCTGCCATCGGGGACCTACGTGCAGCAGGTGCTGATGGCCTGCGCCGGCTGGTGGTTGATCGGCAGGCTCGGCCCGGGCGGCAAGGTGACGCGGGTGCGGGTGCCCACGAGCGACGGCAACGTGTTCGTCGACGGCGCCTATGGCGCCCGCCTGCAGATAAGGGCCGCCCTCAACTGCGGCCAGATGGGCCCCGGCCTGCCCGTGGTTGGGGACTCGCTGGCGTGGTTCGATCCTGTCACGAAGTCGTTGGAGGTCGTCCTTGGCCCGGCGCCCGGCAACAGGGCGACCCGGCGCAGTTCGGTAGTCGACGCCCTCCTCTACAACCCTCTACCCTCGTCCTGGCAGGCAGGCTGGCTCTGAGGCCTCCGTGCCGGGGCCCGTCGGCGCCGCCGGTGCGGGGCGCTCTCGGCACTGCCGGGGCGCTGGCCGGGCTCACCAGGGGTCGAGGCCTAGAAGGCGCCGGCCCAGGTCGTCGAGGACGGCAAGCTGGGCGTCGTTGTAACGGCGGGGTGGTTGTCGGCCGTAGCCATAGGGCTGGTCGACACGGACGTAACGCACGAAAACCGCCAGGCGAGCGGGAGGCAGGCGGTTGTGTGACGCGGCGTGGGGCATGAGGTGGTGGAGCATGGCGAAGTCCCCGGCGCTGCCTGTGACCTCGACGGTCTCCATCTCGGGTACCCGCTTCCAGTTGTCGTGGAGGTGCCGGCCCCCCGGTGAGGCTGCCGCCGTCTCGGCTACGTGGCGGTGGCCTCCTGGCACGACGTGGATGCCGCCACCGCTCGGTGCCACGTCGGTCAGGTAGTAGCACCCGCCTACCTGGAGCTCCTCAGGCGTGCCGAGGAACTCGTCCACGTCGTTGGGCACCGAGGCGTCGATGTGCAAGCCCTGGCTGAGGATGCCGCTACCCGAGGAATTGCGCAGCGTGATGCCGACCGAGCCGTCGTAGACCCTCAGCTCCGGCCGGCCCAGGAGTTCGGCAGCCATCTGGTAGAGCCGCTGGTTGCAGAGCAAGGGCAGCAGCTCAGGCGTATCGATGCAGTCGTCGCGTGTGCCGTCGGCCAGCAACTGGTGCGGCTTGAGGCGGCCGGCGTTGGCGTGCCAGTGCTCGGGGACGTTCAGGTCGCGGGGGAGAAGGTCGCGCACCGCTCGGGCGTACCGGGCCACCTCGGCCGCCTCGAGCACCCCCGGGAGCAGCAGGTAGCCGTCCTCGAAGAACTGCTGCCGCTGCCCGCTGCCGAGGAGCCCGGCCTTACCTGGTGCCTGTGCCACGGTCATCAAGACCACCTCCATGTGCCGCTGCCATCTGCCCACCGGTTCACGCCCGCCGCCACACGAGGGAGGCTCGCCTTGCCGATGGCGCCGCCCGCCGGGGCGGCCCGGTGCCCAAGCTATCGAGATGTCCCCAAGGCGCGTGGTCGGTGGAGCGGACCGCGGCCG
>JAKACE010000495.1 GCA_021821705.1 Actinomycetes bacterium
TGGTGAAGCCAGGTGCGCAAGGAGGACCGGCCGGCGAAGCCCTCGAGGCCCCGCCAGGCTGCGACCAGCGTCTCCTGCACTACGTCGTCGGCATCGACGACCGAACCGAGCATCCGGTAGCAGTGCCGGTGCAGCTCCCCATGTAACGGCTGCACGAGCGCTGCGAAGGCCTCTGCATCACCGGCCTGGACGAGATCGCACAACACCTCGGGCACGCTGCCGAGTTTGCCACTGGTCCGGCTCTCATCGGTGACCACCGTTCCAATCGGGGCTCGGTCGGTGTCTCAACAACCAGGACCACTACGACAAGGAGCCCCATGCCTGACACCGACCTCGAGCCAGCTGAGATCATCGAGACCTACTACGAGATCCTGTCCTCGGGCCCTGAAGGCTTCGACCCCGAGCGCCTGCGAGGCATTCTCGCCCGCGAGCTGGACTTCGAGGGGCCGATCGCAGGGCGGCGCGCCGGGGCGGAGCCTTTCCTCGAGGGGGTCGCCGGCTTCGTAGCCACGCAGCGAGGTATCAAGATGCTCCAACTGCTCGTCACCGACAGGCAGGCAGCGGCCCTCTACGATGCCCAGCTCCCAGGCGGCACCCTACGTTTCGCTGAGTTCTTCGAACTCGGCTCGGGGACGATCGCCAAGCTCCGGCTGCTCTTCGACCCCGCCGCGTACCGGCACCGGGGTGGCCGCTGACCCCCACCCGAGCAGGCCTGGCGCCGATCAGGACACCAGCGCGCCGGGCCCGAGCGCCAACGGGCCCCAGCACAAGCGCCTCCACGCGGACAGTGCAATACCCGCCACCGCCGAGGGACGGACGGCCTTGCTCTCATCCGAGCAACTTCCGTCGGAGCGTCAGCACAGCAGAGCCTGTCGGGCGTCGCCCGTCTGCCTTGTCTGAGCTCAGCGGCGGCTATCGCGTACAGCGACAAAGTGCGCTGCCAGCCATGGCCTTCCTTGGGGCATCCCGGCGTCGCGAGCGCCGTTCCCCCTCCCGGCTCGCCGCCCGCCTTGCGGTACCCACCGTGGCCCTCACGGCTCTCGTCCTGGCCCCGTCGGCCGGCTCCGCTGCTGCCACCCCACTGGCGACCCCCGCCACAGCGCACCGGGCCGGGCCGGCCACCACCTCGAGCGCCCCGGTCTCGCCCGTAGCTGAGTGCCTCGACGGGCACGGCACACGCTTGGCTGGGGGATCCGGCGGGCGGGCGCGAGCCAGGTGGGTGCCGCCCTCACGGTGACGTTCAGACTGTCCTGCCTCGGCGGAGCGACCCCCGGACCGCTCGTGGGGCAGCTGCTGACCGTCTCGACAGTCCCGACGGGGCTCTTCACGGCCGGGGGGCCGGCGACGCTCGCCACGGACACCACCGGTCACACGCTCAGCTCACCCGCCGGTCGCGTCCAGTCGCTGCTGCTCGGGCTCGAGCGCGGCCATCTCCGCCGCGGCCCGACCCGCCACCCAGCCCTCCCGATTGGTGACGGATATGCCCTTCTTCACGAGGTGGGGGAACAGCTTTGCCGTGAAGTCGTCCACCTCCCCCCGGCGCCCGGCCAGGACGGGCAGCAGGTCGCGACCAAGGTCCTGCTCAGCCGACTGGCGGGCCTGGCGGGCCGCGACCACCAGGCGCTCGTGGACGCGCTGGGCGAACGCCACGAAGAAGCTCTGCCGGAACGACCGGGTGCGGGAACGTCCCCGGGCGTCGCGGATCCGACCCTTGGCCAGCACGGCCCGCGAGGCCTGCATCAGCAGCGAGGTGAAGAGCACCTCGACCGTGTCGAGGTCGGCCTCGAAGCCCACCAAGGTCATGAGGGCGAAGTCCTCGGACCAGACGGAGCGAACATTGTTGGCCGAGCAGACCACCGCCAGGAGGGAGGATTTCGGGTTGGCGTAAGGGTCGTCGACCGGGACGCGCCGCAGCGACGGGGTCGCCGTCCGGCCGCCCCCCACGGCATTGGCCACCGCCTCGTCGATGGCGTGGCGGGCCATGAGCTCCTGAGCCTTGGCCGTGAGGGCGTCTGCCTCGTGCTCGAAGTTGGTGGATTCGGCCTTGGCTAGGAGGGCACGGACCTTGGCCAGGACCGACTCGTCCACGTGACGCCCCGGGGCCGTGCCGTGAAGGCGCTCCGACTCCCACTCCGACGGCGGCGGCACGATCGCCTCCATTACCGGTAGCCGCATCAGCACGCCCATGGCCTCGACCGCCAGCCTCAGAGCCTGCCCGAACGACACGCCGTGCAGGACCGACCACGGGCCCAGCCAGTCCCGCCCTGCACCCCACCATGGCCTGGCCGCGTCGAGCTCGGCCAGCTGCTCGGCCCAGGCCCGCGGTGGCTCGGCCTCGATCCGGGCGTGGGCGGCGGCGACGGCCGTGCGCGCCAGGTCGGCGTGGTCCGGTCCTCGCCGGCGCCCCACGGCGCGGATGACCTCAGCCGGCTGCCAACCGCCATCCCAGACGCTGTCCAGCACGTCGCACACGAGGTCGTCCAGGACGAGAGCGGTACCGCCGGCCCCTCGGGCCCCCGCCTCGCAGTGCAACACATCCCAGGCCTCCTCCGACAGCTGGCCCTGGGCGCTGGCGGCCAGAGCCAGAAGCGAGCGCAGGTCAGGTCGCCCGGCTGTCGGGCCGCCACTGGACCGGCCGGTGCCGGCCTGGGAGTGCCGGCGCTCGTC
>JAKACE010000496.1 GCA_021821705.1 Actinomycetes bacterium
GTCTCGGACGTGCTCGACGGCACACGCCCCGCGTACCCCCGCAAAGGCTTCCCGGGCACCGGGGTCGAGGCTGTGCCCGACAGGGTGTGGCAGCAGCTGAGCCGGGAGGCCCGCACCGTGCTGGACGCATCGAGCAAGCTCGGCTTCACCCCAACCGAGCGCGCCCAACTGCTTCGCGACGTGGGCGTCGCCCGCCACTACGGTGCCGACCGCATCGCCGCCCTGGTGGAGCGGGGCCGCCAGGTACGGGAGGCCGGGGCATGAGCGCCGGGCTCGACCTGCTCCACGGGCTGGTCCTCGAAGACGGGCGGCGCTGGGGCGAGGTCGCGGCCGACTTCCAGCGGAAGGACATCTCGGCGATCTTCTCGCCCGGGCGGCCGAACCTGCACTTCATCACGCGCCCACGTGGGGGGAGCAAGACGACCGACGTCGCTGGTGTGGCCCTGTCCTGGCTGGCAGCCGAAGCCAGCGAACGCGCCCGGGGCTACGTCGTCGCCTCCAACGGGGACCAGGCCGCCCTACTGATCGACGCGGCGGCAGGGTTCGTGGCCCGGACCCCCGAACTGGACGGCTACATAACCGTCGAGAACGAGCGCCTGCTCGCGCCCAACGGGGCCAGCGTCCGGGTGCTGCCTGCGTCGGACTCGGGCAGCTGGGGCCTGTTGAACGTGAGCCTGCTCATCTGTGACGAGTTCGCGCAGTGGCCCAGCACCCGGGCGGCCCGGCGGGTCTGGACGGCCATCCGCTCCACGGTCCAGAAGGTGCCCGGTTGCCGCCTGGTGGTGATGACCTCTGCCGGCGAGCCGAGCCACTGGTCTTACAGGGAGGTCTACCTGGCCGCCCTGGCCGACCCGGAGACCTGGCGGGTGCACGAGGTGCCCGGCCCGGTGCCCTGGCAGGACCCCGCCGACCTCGAGGCGTTGCGGCGGGAACTGATGCCGTCGGAGTACGACCGCCTGGTCCTCAACCTTTGGAGCGAGTCCGAGGACCGAGCCGTGAGCCCGGAGGACTACACCGCCTGCGCAATCGCGGCCCGGCCCAGCGGCATCGCTCCGCCAGGGCTGAAAGGCGGCGGCTGGCGCTCCTACGGGCCCAGGGAGGGAGTGCGCTATTTGGTGACCGCCGACCTCGGCTTGGTGGCAGACGCCACGGCCATCGCTGTGAGCCATGTGGAGGTCACGGGGAGCGGCTCCGGCCGCTGCCTGGTGGTCGACCACCTGGAACGCTGGCAGGGCTCCAAGGCCCACCGCGTGCAGCTGCGGGACGTGGAGGAGCGCCTGGCCGGCTTGGCGAGCGAGTACAACGCCGCCCCGGTGCGCATCGACCCGGACCAGGCACAGGGGCTCATGCAGGCCCTCAACCGCCGCGGTGGCCTGCACGCCGAGGGCTTCGCCTTCACGACCGGCTCCGTGGGGCAGATCGCCACGGCGCTCGTGCGCGCCTTCCACGATCGCACGATCGAGGTGCCGGACAACCCCGAGCTGCGCTCGGAACTGTTGGCCGTGCGCCTCCGCGACACAGGCCACGGCGCCCCCCGGCTGGACCACGCCCGCTCGGGCCACGATGACCAGGCCGTGGTGATCGGCATGGCCGCCCACCTGTTGCTGTCGGCAGGCCCGGGCTCCACGGCTGCCTGGCTGGCGAGCATGCGGCGCCAGTTGGCTGAGCGCAACGAGGTACCCGCTACCCGCGAACGACAGGCGTTCGCGCGGGCTGCCGGGCGCATCACACAGCGACGGCGCTTCGAGGGTGGCGCGCATGGCGTCGCTACCTGCGAGCACCGCTGGCGGCGCCGGCCAAGCGGGCCAACCCTCTGCGTGCTGTGCGGGATGGTCAACGAGAATGCTTGAAAGGCCACAAAATGTACAATGAACGCATGACGATATACCGCCAGACGGGCGCTCCCTCCGCCACTGCGCTGACGAGCCTGGACAGCGCCGGGCGCTGGGTTGTCGGTCCCGGTCGGCTGTGGGGCGGGGTGGGCGCGCCGTCGATCCCCTCGGCCACGGCGACCACGCCTGGCGCCACCGACGGCGACTGGTACTTGCGGACGGACTCGCCCGCCGTCTACCAGCTCCAAGGCGGCGCGTGGGCACAGGTGGTCTGACGTGCGGGTCGTCGTGCCGTACGCGGGCTCGGTGCACCCGATCACGCGTGCCACCTTGGCCGACCTCGCGCCCGAGACTGAGTTCGTGGATGTGTCGGCAGACGACTTCGCCTACGCCAACACCTTCCGGCGCCTGTGGGAGGACCGCGAGGGGTTCCTGCTGATCGAGCACGACATCCAGCCGACGGCCGGGGCGATCGCCGAGGCTGGCGAGTGCCGCTGCCCGTGGAGCTTCAATTCGTACGTTTACCAACGCGATCGGGCCTCGGGCCAAGCGGCATCCAAATTGCTGCTCGCACTCGGCTTCGTGCGCTTTTCTGCGGACCTGTTGCGCGACCTTCCAGACGCTGGTCGCCAAATCCGGGAGTTCCGCGGCGTCCGCGGTGCGGCGGTGTGGTCCTCGCTCGATTCCGCGGTCGAGATAACACTTCATCGCGCGGGGTATGTCCACCACCTGCACGCCGACGAGGTCGGCCATCACCACTGGTGGCCCTACGAGGCCATCTGCTCGTGCGGGGCGCGGACCCGGGAGATCTGCGAGACAGGCCGGCACCAC
>JAKACE010000497.1 GCA_021821705.1 Actinomycetes bacterium
TCCCGGTGCCGGTAAGCAGGCCTGGCACTAGGCCGGCGCACGCATTAGCCTTAGGGTCGACTGCCACGGCGCTCGAGGAGGCTCCCTGACCGTGCGCGATGGAATTTTCTCATCCTTCCGCCGAGGTCTGGCTGTGGATCTCGGCACCGCCAACACCCTCGTCTACCTCCAGGGTCGCGGGGTAGTCCTCAACGAGCCGTCGGTGGTCGCCATCGACGCCCGTGACGGACGTCCCCTGGCCGTCGGCCTCGAAGCCAAGCGCATGATCGGACGGACGCCGGCCCACATCCAGGCTGTGCGCCCCCTGCGCGACGGGGTCATCGCCAACTTCGAGATCTGCGAGAAGATGCTCGCCTATTTCATCCGGCGTGTCCACCCAGGCCGTTTCTCGAAGCCTGACATGGTTATCTGCGTGCCATCGGGTGTGACCGGCGTCGAGAAACGCGCCGTCATGGACGCGGCAGAGGCAGCCGGGGCCCGCCAGGCGTGGATCATCGAGGAGCCGATGGCAGCTGCCATAGGTGCCGGTCTGCCTGTCCACGAACCGACGGGCAACATGGTCGTCGACATCGGTGGCGGCACCACGGAGGTGGCGGTCATCTCCATGGGCGGCATCGTGACCAGCCAGTCCGTCCGCATCGCCGGTGACGAGCTTGATGAGGCGATCATCGCCTTCATCAAAAAGGAGTACAGCTTGGCCCTGGGCGAGCGCACGGCCGAGGAGATCAAGATCGCCCTCGGCTCGGCCTGCCCCCTGCAGGAGGAGGTCAGCGCCGAGATCCGCGGCCGTGACCTGATCAGTGGGCTGCCCAAGACCATCGTCACGACGACCGAGGAGATCCGCGAGGCGATCGAGGAACCGGTGGCTGCCATCGTGGACGCCGTCAAGGTCACGCTCGACAAGACGCCCCCCGAGCTGGCCGCCGACATCATGGAGCAGGGCATCGTGCTCACCGGCGGGGGAGCGCTGCTCCACGGCCTGGACGCCAGGTTGGCGGCCGAGACCGGTATGCCCATAGTCATCGCCGACAACCCGCTGCAGTCCGTTGCATTCGGCAGCGGCCAGTGCCTGGAACAGCTGGGAGTGCTGTCGGACGTGCTCATGACCAGCTCGCGCTAACGGGGCGCTGCAGCCGTGGCTGCTCCCCGGTACCCGCGGGGCCGCTTCCTGTTGCTCCTGCTCGTGCTGCTGGGTGTCACCCTGGTGACCCTGAGCGGGCGGAGCGGCAACGGTGGGATGTTCGCCCGGGCGCGCTCGTACGCGAGGCAGGTGCTCGACCCCGTGCAGACGGCCATCCACTCCGCCCTCCAGCCGGTCGGCAACTTCATATACGGGGCGGTCGAGTACCGCTCGCTCGAGCGCCAGAACCAGCTACTGCGCCAGCAGCTGGCCAGTGAGCAGAGCACCTTCGTGCAGGCGGCCAGTGCACAAGCCGAGGCGCAGCAGGTCCTGGCCCAGGAGCACCTCGGCTACCTCGGTCGCATCCCCAGCGTCGCCGCCCGGGTGGTGGACATCGGTGGCTCGAACTTCGAGCAGACCGTCGAGGTGGACCGGGGTTCGGCTGACGGCATCGTCACCGGCCAGCCCGTCGTAACGGCGGGAGGCCTGATAGGCAGCGTCTCGTCGGTCTCACGCCACCTGGCCACGGTCACCCTGCTCGACAACCCGTCCTTCTCTGTCGGGGTCCGCGACACCAAGAGCGGCGCGGTGGGGGTGGCCCTGGGCGAGGGGGAGGGCAACGCCGACCAGGTGATCAACGTGAACGTGGGCCAGCAGGTGAAAAGGGGCGACTACATGGTCACCAGCGGCCTTCCGCTGGAGCACTTCCCGGCGGGTATCCCGGTGGGCAGGGTGACCTCGGTCCTGACCCCATCCGGTGCCTTCCAGCTCGACGTCTCGATGCGCCCGATGGCGGACCTCGTCAACCTGCAGTTCGTGCGCGTGCTGCTCTGGTCCCCTCAGACAGGGTGAGCAGCCCCGCCGCCCGCCGCCTGTTCAAGGTGGCGGCCCTGCTCGTGGTCGGCATCGTCGTGCAGACGACGTTCGGGAACGACCTCCGGGTGCACGAGGTGGCGCCGGACTTCATGGTCCTGCTGGCCGTGACCGGCGGCTTCTGCGGCGGCCCGGACGCCGGCGCTCTGATCGGCTTCGGGGCCGGCCTGCTGGCCGACCTGTTCCTGCTCGGCACCCCGTTCGGTCTGAGCGCCCTGGCGCTGTGCCTGGTCGGCTTCGCCGTTGGGTGGACGACGAGCAACTTCATGCACCCACGGTTGGTGCTGGCGCCCCTGGCGGCCGCCACGGGGACGCTGTTCGGCGTGTTCGTCTTCGTGGCCCTCGGCTACGTGCTCGGCCAGGCACAGCTGGTGGCCCCGGGGAAGCGGTGGCTGCTGGTGCTGGCGGTGGTGGAGGCGGCCTACGCCGCCCTGTTCGCCGTGCCCGTCACCTGGTTGATGAGCGCGGCCCTGAGAGGCCCGAGGGCGCCGGTGTCCGCCATGGGCGAGGTGTCGGGTGTGGGGCCGGGGGAGGGGGCCGGGCGCAGGCATTCCATGCCCGCCCCCAGGGCGCGACGCCGGCGGCGGGCGAGGGTCAAGGTACGGTAAGAGGGTGTCTCAACCGGTGAACGCTCCTTCCGGCGAGACCCCCTCGGTGAAAGTC
>JAKACE010000498.1 GCA_021821705.1 Actinomycetes bacterium
CGCCATGCTGGCCCGGTTGCCGGTGGCACTCCTGCGGCCCGCCCACAAGGTGGCCGGGCCGCTGCTGGAGACGGCCATCGCCGCTGCGGCCCTGGAGCTCCTGGTCCTGCTGGCCCTGGCCGCCGCGTCCGTCCGCCAGGTCTGGCTGGCCTTCTCGGGGCGGACCGCCCTGCCTGCAGACCTCAACGAGCCGGCCCGCGCCAATGCCCGCCAGGTGGTCCACGAGGGCCTGACCGGGTTGGTGAGCGGAGGGACCGGCCGAGCCGAGCTGGTCCGGGTCGGGCCGGGCTTCTACGCCAACGTCGGCGCCTGCTGCGACGTGGTGAGCGAGTACCCGCCCAGGTCGTTGGTGCTCGGGTTGCCCTCGCCGTTCCTGGCCACACGGCGGCTGGGTTGGCTCGAGCTGGAGGCCGGAGCGGACCTCCACGCCAGGCTCCTTTTCGGCCATGTGCTGGTGGTAGGGGCCACCCTGGCCGAGAGAGCCGTCGCCAGGGTGCCGGGCCTGAGCGCCCGGGCCCCGGTGGCCGACCAGCCGGTCCCGGCGTCGGCGTCCGAGCCGGGTGCCCGCCGGGGCGGCACCGGGGGCGGCGCCGGGCCGCTGCGCCCCCACGGGCCTGTCCCCGTGGTCGTGGCCACGTTCCCGAACGGCCCGTCGTGGCCTGAGGCGCCGACGGTAACGGCTCCTCACCGCCGCAGCCGACGCCTGGCCGCTGTCGTCGTGGCCGCCGCCGGCCTCGTGTCGGTCCTGTCTGCACTGTCTGCGCCGGTGGCGCACCGGCTCAACATGCTCCGCCAGGTGCTGCCTCTGGCCGTGCCCCAGGCGGCCGGGGCCCTGACGGCCCTGGGTGGCACCGGCCTGCTCATGCTGGCCCGGGGTATCCGCCGGGGCCAGCGCCGCGCCTACCTGGTCTGCCAGGCGGTGCTCCTGGCCGTGGCCATACTGCACTTCCTGAGGGCGGGCAGCATCGCCGGCGCCCTGGTGGCATTGGTTGTCGCCGGCTTCTTGTGGGCCAGGCGAGCCTCCTTCCGGGCTGCCAGCGACCTGCCTCCGCTGCGCCGGGGCCTGGCCAGGCTGGCCGGGGTGGCCGTGCTGGCAGTGCTGGCCGGAACCCTGACCCTGGAGGGCAGCTCGTGGTTCAGTATCCGGCTCCACCACCGCCACGTGGCCAGGATCGGTTGGGGCCAGGCCTTTCTGGCCACGGTGGAGCGGATGGTGGCCCTCACCCACGTGCCGCTGCCCGAGCGCCTCGACGACTTCTTCACGGTGGCCATGTCCTCCATAACGGCGGGGCTGATAGTGGCCGCTGCCTGGATGCTGTTCAGGCCGGTGGTGGACAAGCGGGCGCGATCAGGGGGCGGGGGCGTGGACCGGGCGCGCGAGCTCGTCAGGAGGCACGGCGGAGGGACCCTTGACTACTTCTCGCTGCGGTCGGACAAGAAGTTCTTCTTCTGGGACGACACACTGGTGGCGTACGCGGTGTACGGCGGGGTATGCCTCGTGTCCCCCGACCCGGTCGGGCCGGTCGTACAGCGGGAGGCAGCCTGGCGGGCCTTCCGCCAGCACGCCGACGGCCAGGGTTGGGTGCTGGCCGTGCTCGGCGCCTCCGAGGACTGGCTCCCCGTCTACCGCTCAAACGGCATGCACGACCTCTACGTTGGTGACGAGGCCGTGGTCAGGGTGGGCGAGTTCGCCCTGGAGGGCGGGAAGTTCAAGGGCCTGCGCCAGGCTGTCAAGCGCGTAGCCCGCTACGGCTACAGCATCTCCTTCCACGACCCTGCCACCGTGCCCCCCGAGCTGGCGGCCGAGCTGGAGGAGGTCATGACCAAGAGCCGGCGCGGCGGCGTCGAGCGCGGCTTCTCTATGACCCTCGGGCGTATCTTCGACCCGTCCGACCAGGGCCTGCTGCTGGCCGTGGTGCACGGACCGGTCCCCGGGGCACAGGACGCTCCCGGGGCACAGGCCGCTCCCGGGGCACAGGCCGCTAAGGCGCAGGCAGCCAAGCGACTGGGAGCCCCGGCGTCGCCGCGCGCCGGCGGTGGCGGCTCGGGGCCGGGCGACGCCAGCGCCGCCGGACCGGGGCCGGCCGTGGCCTTCTGCCAGTACGTGCCCGCCCCGGCGATCGAGGGTTTCTCCCTGGACCTCATGCGCCGGGACAACGCCGAGCACCCGAACGGGCTGATCGACTTCGCCATAGTCGAGACCATCCGCTACCTTGCCGAGCGCGGGTACAAGGGCCTCGGCCTCAACTTCGCCACCATGCGTGCTGTCCTGGCCGGCGAGACGGGTGACGGCATGACCCAGAAGGCGCAGAGCTGGTTGCTCAAGCGCATGAGCGGGTCCATGCAGATCGAGTCCCTATGGCGCTTCAACGCCAAGTTCGACCCGGTCTGGCAGCCCCGCTACGTCGTCTACGACTCCGCCGAGCACGCCGTGGCCGTGGCCGTGGCCGTGGCCCGGGCCGAGTCCTTCTGGGAGCTGCCCGTCATCGGCCGGTTCCTGGTGCCGGCCAGGTCCCGCGGCCCCGAGGTCACCGTCCCCACCGCCTGAGGGCGGGCTGTCCTACGAGTTCAAGCAGAGCGCCATTGCCGACGCCGTCCCCACCGCCTGAGGGCGGGCCCGGTGCCGCCAAGGCCGGCCGGG
>JAKACE010000499.1 GCA_021821705.1 Actinomycetes bacterium
CGTCTTCGGTCTTGGAGCTCTTGATGTTCCCGAAACCGGCCTCGACCCGGGAGCGGCGGTTGTAGGCGGCTATCCATTTGGGGCCGCCCCAGTAGAGGCGCTGGCGGATCTTCGGGGTGACGTCGCCGGGGACGGTGATGGTGCGCTGCGAGCAGGCGACCGGCGCAGCCTCAACCGCCGGCGGGTTTTCCACGGTCGGTGTGCCGGCGGGTAGGAACTGGGAGATGGGGCAGTGCTCGCAGCGACGTTTGCCGGCCTGGGCGGGGCACTCGAAGCGTTCCCTGCCGGACCTGTCGGGGCCTTCGACCCGGCGGAACGCCCACGTCTCCCGTTCGGCGATGAGCGCTTGGAACTCGTCGAGGGCTTTCTGCTTCTCGGCGTGCTCGGCCCGCTCGACGGCGGTGGCGTTGGCCTTCAGGGCTGGGACGGACAGCTGGGCGGGCCGGACGATGACCTCGAGATGCTCGGGGGTGGCGGGGCAGTGCGGGAAGCCGTCAATCATCTTCACACCGTCGAAGTCCCGCACCCCCCGGTCGTTTGGGTGCAGGTCGAGGACCTGTTCGATGCCCCGGTCCCGCAGCTTGTAGGCCCAGTTCTCGGCGAGGGCGTAGGAGAAGCCCCGGTCGTCGGCTATCTCGGTGACTGCGCTGCCCTCGGCTCGCAGGCGGTCGATGGCGTCGAGAGCCGGGCCGACCGGGCTGGCGTTCGCCGGGATGAAAGCGATGCGTTCGACCAGCATCGGCAGGTCCGTCTTCGAGCCGACCGGGGCCAGGCGGGTGAGGGAGACCAGCTTGTAGCCGAACAGCTTGTTGGTGCGGTTGTCGTAGGTGCGGGTCCGGTAACCCCAGCGGGCGTCCGGGTCGAACGACGTCCCGGTCTCCTCGGCGACTTCGGCGATGTCGGTGTCGCTCACCTCCCCGTCGGCCGCTTCAGCATCGGCGGGACCGGTGGTGGCGTTGGTGGCAGGTCGGCGGCGTTTGCCTCGGGCGGCGGAGTCGATGCCGGAGTCATCGAGGGCGTAGGCACCGGTGGCCGGCAGGTGCTCGGCCATGGTGGCAGCCAGCAGCCGGTCATAGATGTTCTGCAAAGCCTCGGCCCGCTCGGCCCTGTCGATGGCAGACAGGGCAGGGGCCCGGTCCTCAGTGAAGGCCAGCTTGTTCTCGATGGCTTCGAGCAGGTAGCGCACCTGACGGATGGTGAGCACCTGGAACCCTTCCCGGATCCCGAGGGCGGTCTGGTAGGAGCGGGCCAGGTCCTTGGTGAGCAGCTCGTGCACGTTGGTGAGTGCGAGGGTCTTCTTGGCGCCGACGGTGCAGATGAGCCCGGCCAGGAACACGTCCACGCCGAGGCGGCGGGGCCGGCCGCCCCGGCCGTCGGGGCGCAAGATGGCCTCCAGCCGGGTGTGCACACCGGAGCGGTGCACCGGCCGGTCCTGTCCCTGACCGATCCCAGCATGGTCGAGATGAGCCAGAGCAGCGGCGACGACCGCCGGGTCGGGGGCCGGGCAGTGGGCGAGCAGGTCGCACAGGCTGCGGGCGGAGCGCAGGCCGGCGGCGGCAAGCAGCGTCCCGAGGGGGACGGGGGCGCACATGGCAGCGACCAGCCAGGTGGCCCGCAGCCGGTTCACCTCGATGGCGACCGTCTCTGCGGCCCGGGCGGTCACGGCGTGGGTCATGACCGGGGTGGTGATGTTCCGCCGGGCCTGGCTGCGCCCCAGGACGGGTGCCGTCCGACCCCGACGGGCGGCGTCGTGCGAAGCGAGCGCTTCCCGGACCAGCAGCTCGTAGGCCCGGCGGACCACGACGCTGCGGGGCCGGTCGCCGCCGGCGACGGTCACGGACAGTCCCGGGCTGGTCTCGCCCAGGTCGACGTCGGAGAAGCCGTCCCGGGCGATATGGCGCAGGTCCCGGCCGTCCAGCCCGGCTCCGAGGCCGAGGCCGACCACGAAGGACAGCTCCCGCCGGCGGGCCGGGCTGGGCTGGTGACGGGCCAGGCGCACGAAAGCGGCGCACTCGGCCGGGCTGTAGGGGCTGGCGACAGGCTGGTAGGCGATGGGAGCCGGCCGCCCGGTGGCGTCGAGGGAGCGCAGAGCCCGGCGCAGCACCGACCGGCGGGTGGCCCGGGACCCGTCCGGGACGCCGGCGGCGGCGAGATGGGCGTCGTAGGCGTCGACCAGCCCGACCTCGAGGAGCTCCTCGAGCACCAGTCGAGCGGCCGGGTCGGCCCGGCCGGGACGGGCGGCGGCCCACTCGACGAAGCCGGCCACCATCGAGCCGACGTTCTTGGCCACCTCGACGCTGGGCGGCCGGTAGCCGGCCACCAGCCGCTGGCAGACGGCTGCCATCGGCGCCCACCGGCCGGCCGGGATCCTCTTCGGCCGGTACGAGACGATGGCTTCGGCCACCTTCGGATCCATGGCCCCCAGGTCCGGGGCGTCGGCCAGGCGAGCACCGGCAGGCTGGCCGGCGGCGGCCATCGCCGTCCTGGCTTGGCGGAGTGCTGCCGCCCGGCTCAGGTGCCCTGAACGGCCCGGACGGGCGGCGCCCGCACGCGAAGGCACGACGCTGTTGGCGGCAACCTCCCCTCGGGTCGTGGCAGCACCAGCCGCCGCTGCCAAGACGGCAGCGAAGGGCATG
>JAKACE010000500.1 GCA_021821705.1 Actinomycetes bacterium
TGACGGCGCAGGATCTTGCTTCGAGCGAGCTGGACAGGCAGCGACGCCGCCTCGACATGGCCATCGAGGCGTCGGGGCTGTCCGTATGGGAGCTCGACGTCGGCTCGGGGCGGATGACCGTGCAGGAGCGCAGCCCGGGTTCGGCCGAGTTCCACGAGCAGAGCATGACCTATGGGGACTTCGTGCGGGGGTTCCACCCCGACGACAGGCTCAGGCTCCCAGGCATACGCTCGCTGCGCTCCAACGCCCACCAGGAGATAGACGTGGAGCTGCGCACGCTGGAGCCGGGTGGTGGCCTGCGCTGGGTGCATGTCAAGGGCCGTACCGTCTGCGGCGAGGACGGCTACGTGGTGCGGGTGGCTGGTACCACCGCCGACGTGACCGAACCGCGCGCCCAGGCGGCCGAGCTGGCTGCCCAGCGCGACCGCCTGGAGCTGGCCCTGGAGACGGCGCGGATGATGGCGTGGGAGGCCAGGCTCGGGCGTGAGGCGGTCTTCAGCGCCGTACGCCCGGACATCCTGGGGCTCCAATTGCGCGGGCCGGTCCCGGTGAGCAGCCTGCTGGCCTGCCCGGTGTTCGGGGACAGGCTGTTCCCGGCCGACCGCGAGGCCGTGGCGCAGGCGGTGCGCCGGGACCTGCGCTCGCCCGGGGACGTCCTCGACATCGAGTACCGCTGGCGGGACGACGACGGGCGACTGCGCTGGTTGCACACCCGGGCCCGCGCCGACGAGGCGGACGGGGCCCCGGGGGTCACCGGCACCACTGCCGACGTCACCGCAGCCCGGGCCGAGCTCTCCGGCCGGCTGCGGGCGGAGGGCATCCTGTCGAGGACGCTGGAGGCATCCCAGGACGCCTTCATCGGGCTCGACGCCCAGGGCCTGGTCACGGACTGGAACCCGGCGGCCGAAGCCCTGTTCGGTTGGTTCCGCGACGAGATGGTCGGCCAGCTCTTCGCCGCCAAGGCGTGGCGTTCAGGCGACAGCGCCCTGGCCGACGCCATCGGCGGCGGTGGGTTCCCGGCCGAGTGGGCCGGCAGCGCCGGCGGCGGCGCTCTGCGCTGCGAAGCCGAGATGTCCACGCGCGACGGCCGGCTGTTCCCGGCCGAGGTCTCGGCGGTCAGGGTGGCAGACGACGGGCTGGTGCTCACCAGGCTGTTCGTCCGGGACCTGTCGGAGCGCAAGGCCTACGAGAGCCAGCTCGTGCGCAGTGCCCTGTTCGACCCGCTCACGGGCCTGCCCAACCGAGCCCTGCTCATCGACCGCCTCTCCGGCGCCGTCCGCCGCCTCAGCAGGGTGCCGGGGCTGTTGGCCGTCCTGGTCATCGACGTGGACCGGTTCAAGCACATAAACGACTCCATGGGCCACAGTGCCGGCGACGAGTTCCTCGTCCAGTTCGGCCAACGGGTCCGGTTGGTCCTGCGCCCCGCCGACACCGTGGCCCGCCTGGGGGCGGACGAGTTCGTGGTGCTGTGCGAGGCGCTGGACGGCGAGCGCGAGGCGATGGCGGTGGCCCTGCGTATCGAGGGTGTCCTGGCCACGCCGTTCGTACTGGGGGAACGGCCGGGGCGCGAGGTGTACGCCTCGGCTGCAGTCGGGATCGCCCTGGCCACCGAGGCCTCGGTCGACGCCGAAGGCCTGGTGAGGGATGCCGGGACAGCCATGCACCGGGCCAAGGAGCACGGTGGCGGGCACGCCGAGATGTTCGACGCCGAGACGCGCCGGCGATCGATCGTCAACTTCGAAACAGAGTCCGAGCTGCGGCGCGCCCTCGAGCGGGGGGAGCTCAGCCTCTACTACCAACCCGTGGTCGACCTGACCGGGCGCCTGGAGAAGGTGGAGGCCCTTGTCCGCTGGGCTCGGCCCTCGGGGCGGGTGGCCCTACCCGCCGAGTTCGTGCCCCTGGCCGAGGAGACGGGCCTGATCGTGCCCCTGGGCGAGACCGTCCTGGAGATGGCGTGCGAGCAGCTCGGCCGGTGGCGGCGGGAGCACCCCCGGCTGGCCGACCTCGGAGTGGCCGTCAACGTTTCGAGCGTCCAGCTGAGGTCGATGGAGACCGTCGAGCGCATGGCGGCGATCATCCGCTCGGCCGCCCTGCCGGCGGGAGCCCTCATCCTCGAGATCACCGAGAGCGTGCTGATGGACGAGCGTTCAGGCGCTGTGAACAAGCTGGCCGATCTGCGTTCGCTCGGCGTGCGTCTGGCCGTCGACGACTTCGGCACCGGCTACTCGTCGCTTCTCTACCTGAGGCGGCTGCCACTCGACATGCTCAAGATCGACCGCAGCTTCGTGGCCGGGCTTGTCGACAACCCCGAGGACGCCACCATCGTCGACGCAGTGGTGCGCCTGGGCCATTCGTTCGGGCTGCAGACAGTGGCGGAGGGCGTCGAGACGGCCGACCAGCTGAGGTTGTTGCGTAGCCTCGGCTGCGACATGGGCCAGGGCCACTTCTGGGGCCGTCCCCTGCCGGCCGACACGGCGCTGTCGGTGCTGCTCACCACCGGTGACCACTAGCCGGGACGCCCGGGCGCAGGGGCCGACCGCTCCTGCCGGACGTGCCCCCTGGGGGTGGGCCCGCCCGCAGGCCATGCCACGGCGGGCCGCCGACGACCCCTCCCCTCTCAGCGCTCGAG
>JAKACE010000501.1 GCA_021821705.1 Actinomycetes bacterium
TGTCCACTTCGCCCATGTAAACGGTGCACTCCAGGCCGAAGAGCGCCGCTGCCGTCGCCGTCGCCACCCCGTGCTGGCCGGCACCGGTCTCTGCCACGAGCCGGCCCTTGCCCATGCGCAGCGTCAACAGGCCCTGCCCCACCACATTGTTTATCTTGTGGCTGCCCGTGTGGTTGAGGTCCTCCCGCTTGAGCAGGACCCGCACCCCGAGCTCGTGGGAGAGGTTGTCGCACACCGTCACCGGGCTCGGGCGTCCTGCGTAGTCGCGCAGCACGTCCTCGTAGCGCCGCCTGAAGGCGGGGTCAGCCCAGGCCGAACGGAAGTGCGCCTCCAGTTGCTGGCATGCCGGCACCAGTGACTCGGGCACGAAACGGCCGCCGAAACTGCCGAACCGCCCCGTCGCGTCCGGCTCGGCCATAAGTGGCCCCATAGGCTCGGAACTAGTCATTCACGTCCTTTCCCGGGCATGACCGGTACTTGGTCCGGCCGCAGCCCGCCGGCCCGCCCGCAGGCTGACGGCCCTTCGGTTTCATTCGTCGTCGGCCCAGTCGTAGGGCGCCTCCCGGCCCTGGCCCGGGTTGCCGACGTCGCCGGTCATGGCCGCGGCGCGCCTGGCGGCGGCCACGAAATCTCGCACCTTCAGAGGATCCTTGCTGCCTGGCGCCGCTTCCACACCCGACACGACGTCTACACCCCAGGGCTTGACCGCACCGATGGCGGCCCCCACGTTGGCCGGGCTCAGCCCCCCGGCGACGATCAGGCGCTGGCCCTCTGGGAGGTCACCCGCCAGGGCCCAGTCGAAGAGCTTGCCCGAGCCGGGATTGGGTGCGTCCAGCAAGATGGCGTCCGCCCCGTAGTCAGCGGCGCCGGCCACCCTCGGGTCGCCGGCCGGCAGAGCCTTGATGACCATCGGCACCCGCTGGCGTACCCAGCGCGTCTCGGCCGGCGTCTCACGTCCATGCAGTTGGGCGGCGTGGAGCCCGGCAGCGTAGACGACCTCTACCACCCGCTGTGGGGCATCGTCCTTGAACACACCCACCGTCAGGACCTCGTCGCGCGGCAGCCGCTTGACGATGTCGGCAACCCTTTGGACCGGGACCCGGCGCGGCGAGGGGGCGAAGATGAAGCCGATAGCGTTGGCCCCCATGGCCACCGCCAGCAGGGCGTCGTCCTCCGAGGTGGTCCCGCAGATCTTTATGAGCACTTAGGCGCTCTTCGCGTCGAGGAGCGCCCCCAGCGCTGCGCCGGGGTCAGGCGCGGTTACCAGCGCCTCTCCGACCAGGACGGCGTGGAACCCGGCGTCCGCCAGCCGGGCGACGTCGTCGGCGGAGCGGATACCCGACTCGGCCACCCGTACAACGGCGGCAGGCAGGGCGCGGCCCACCCGGACAGCTCGCTCGGTGTCGACCCGGAACGTGACCAGGTCGCGTTGGTTGACACCTATGAGGCGGGCACCGCAGGCCACCGCCCGCTCGGCCTCGGCCTCGTCGTGTACCTCCACGAGTGCGTCCATCCCCAGATCCGTCGTCAGTTCCAACAGGTCGACCAGCTCGGCCTGGCTGAGCGCGCCCACGATGAGCAGCACTGCGTCGGCGCCCATCAAACGGGCGTCGCACACGTCGGCCGGGCAGACCGTGAAGTCCTTGCGCAGCACGGGGAGGCTCACGGAGCGGCGGGCCTCGACGAGATCCTCGGGAGAGCCCCCGAAGAACTCGCTGTCGGTCAGTACCGACAGGCAGCTGGCCCCGGCGCCGGCGTAGGCCCTGGCCAGCACGGCCGGCACCAGGTCCGGGGCCAGAGGGCCCTTCGACGGGCTGGCGCGCTTCACCTCGGCGACGGCCGCCACCCGGCCCTGGGCGGCGCCCTGCACCAGCGCGGCAGCGAACCCCCTCGGTGCTGGGCAGTCCCTGGCCTGGGCCACCAGGGCACCGACGTCACGACCGTCCGCCGCGGCAGCGGCACGGTGGGCCGCCAGGATCTTGTCCAGGTAGGTCGGCATCCGCCCACAGCGTAGCCGTCGCCCACGCCCGGGCCGCCCAAATGGCGCCTGAGCGCCGGCCGGCTTGCCCGGCCAGTCGCCCCCGAGCGTGGCATGCTGGCTGCATGGGCGCTGACCAGGGCACCATCGTCATCGTCGAGGACGACACCAACATCGCCGACCTTGTGGACATGTACCTGCGCCGGGAAGGTTTCCGGGTGGTGCAGGCCGGCACAGGTGAGATGGGCTTGGCCGCCATCGAGAGAGAACGCCCGAGGATGGCCATACTCGACGTCAGCCTGCCTGGTGGGATCGACGGCTTGGAGGTGTGCCGGCGCGTCCGGTCGGCGCGGTCACTGCCTGTGCTGATGCTGACAGCCCGCGACGGCGAGGTAGACCGTGTGCTCGGCCTGGAGATGGGCGCCGACGACTATGTCACAAAGCCCTTTTCGCCCCGCGAGCTGGTGGCCCGGGTGAAGGCCATCCTGCGCCGCTCGGAGGGCAACGCCGGGGGGACGAGCCACACGACCGAGGTACTGATGGCCGGGCGTGTCGAAGTGGACACGGCCCGCCGCGAAGCCCGCGTCGAGGGCGAGGTGGTGGCTCTGGCCTCCAAGGAGTTCCAGCTGCTGCAGTTCTTCGCCGAAC
>JAKACE010000502.1 GCA_021821705.1 Actinomycetes bacterium
GCCCTGGAGCCCCGCCAGGAACAGGATTATCCCAAAACCGATGTACTTCCAGGTGATGACGGCGAACATGGTGTAGAGAACGATGCTGGTGTTTGCCAGCCACAGCTGCACCAGGCCGCCGAGGCCGAGGAACTTGAAGACCTGGTCCACGAAGCCGCCGGGCTGCAGCATGAGCAGCCACACGACCGCAGTGGTGGCCTCCGAGAGCACGTAGGGGGCGAAAGTGACCAGGCGTAGGAAGGACTGGCCCCGCAGGCGCCGGTTGAGCAGGAAGGCGAGGGCCAACGACAGCGGGAGCTGAACCAGCAGCGACAGGCCGGCGATTATCAGGTTGTGGACGATCGCGCCCCGGAAAACCGGGTCGTCCAGCGCGGCGCGGTAGTTGTGGAGCCCGACGAAGTCGTTGAGGGGCCCCATGCCGTTCCAGTTGTAGAGGCTGTAGCGCCCGGCGACCACGATGGGCACCAGCACGAAACCCACGAAGAGCACCAGAGCCGGCCCGAGCAGGACCGCCAGCTCGACGTACTTGCGCAGGTGCCTGGGACGCCGGCCCAGCCCGGAAGGGGGTACCGGGCCGGGCGACGTCCGGGTTTGGGGGAGGCTGTGGCCCCGCCGTACCTCAGGCAGGGCCACGACGTCCGATTTCACTTCTGTTATTTTGTCTTGGCAGCCGCCGCGACGGCCGAGATTATCGACTGCGGTGTGCCCTGCCCGGCGAAGTAATTGGCGATGGCGGCGTCGATGGCGGTGCCCACGTTGACCGGGAACGCCACGTCGAAGTAGGTCTGCAGGTAGTGGATGTGCTTGTAGTAGCTGAGCACGTCACGCAGGCCAGGAACGGTGAGCGCCGACGAGGCGGCGGTGTTGACCGGCAGGCCGACGGCCGCCTTGGCCACCTGCTTTTGCACCGGCGTGCTGTCGAGGTACTCGAGGAACTGCACGCAGGCCTTGGTGGCCTTGGTGCTGCACGAGAACCCGTCACCACCGCCGAGCACCGTGGTGGGGTCGCCCTGGCCACCGGGCACGGTGGGGAAGGGGAACCACCCGAGCTGGTTGTTGATGTTCTTGTCAGTGGTCAGGGGGTCCATGGTGCCTGGGTCCCAGTCGCCCTGGAGCTCCATGGCCGCCTGGCCGTTGGCGACCATGCCGGCTGAGCTGCCCGCACCGGTCTGTGCCGGCGTAGCCAGGAAGCCGGGCTGGAAAGGCTGGGTCTTCATGAAGGCTGACAGGTCCTGGCCTGCCTTGACGAAGCAGTGCGCACTGAGGTTGATCGTCTTCATGGCGTGCTGGAGGGTGGGGGTAGAGCATTCGCGCAGGGCGAAGTACTCCCACCAGAAGGCGTCGGGCCACTTGTCCTTGCTGCCCACGGCGATCGGCGCGATGTGGGCGGCCTTCAGCTTGGTGACATCGGCCTCGAGCTGGGCCAGTGTCGCGGGCGTGCCCTTGATGCCGGCCTTGGCGAAGAGGTCCTTGCGGTACCAGAAGCCGACCACGTGCAGGTCGTAGGGGATACCGTACTGCTGGCCGTTGACGGCCCAACCTCCGGCCACCTTGCCGATGGTCTTGATCCAGCCCTTGGTGGCCTGGGTCATGTTCATGAGCTTGCCCGAGGTGATCTCGGTGGCCTCCCGGCCGCCTCCCCACTGCTGGAAGATGTCGGGTGGGTTGCCCGACTGCAGGGCCAGGGGGATCTTGGTGTTCTGCAGGACCTCGTTCTGGATCGGCACGTTCTGGATGGTGACGCCTGGGTGGGACTTGTCGAACGCCTTGGCGGCGTTGTTCCAGACGTTGAGCAGGACGCCCGAGGTGGCGTTGTTCCACCAGGTGAGCTGAACGGCGTTGCTGTGGCGCAGATTGGGCGAACTGTGAGGTGTGGCGTTGGCGGCACCGGCTCCGTACGTGGCCACGCTGAGCGCCGCCACCGCAGATGCCACGGACGCCAGCGCCCGCTTACCGTTACGAAACTTTCGCACTTGAGCGAACCTCCCCTTTACGGCGCGGCCCGCAGTGGGCCGGCGACAGTCGGAGCATATGGGGTCGTTTTCAGGTTGTCAACGCGCTCCGCAAGTTGCGTACCGTGCTACGGTACTTTCGTGACTGAGATAGCCGCCTCGATACCCGACGCCGCCACTGGGGTTGCCGGTGCCCCCAGTGAGGCCTCCAGCCTCGACCCGTGGCGGCGTGCCGACCTGCCTGTGAGCCAACGGGTCGAGGACCTGTTGGGGCGCATGTCGCTGGAAGAAAAGGTCGCCCAGCTCTACGGCGTCTGGCTGGAGGTCGACGAGGCGTCGGGCGAGGTGGCGCCCCATCAGCGGGACTTCGCAGCAGAGGGCCTGGACTGGGATGCGGTGACCGTCAACGGCCTGGGCCAGCTGACCCGTCCCTACGGCACGCTGCCCGTCGAGCCGCTGACCGGGGCCCAGAGGTTGGCCAGGCTGCAGGCCGAGCTGGTGGCCCGCTCCCGCCTCGGCGTGCCTGCTCTCGTGCACGAGGAGTGCCTCACGGGGCTCACCGCCTGGCAGGCCACGGTCTATCCCTCGCCGCTGTCGTGGGGCGCCAGCTTCGACCCCGACCTCGTGCGCGAGATGGCCGCTCAGATCGGCCGGACCATGCGAACGCT
>JAKACE010000503.1 GCA_021821705.1 Actinomycetes bacterium
CGCAAGAAGTCCCACCCCTGGAGAGGCAAGCCCGATGTCTATCACGCCTTCCAGGCCTGCCTGCTGCCGTTGCTCCCGCTGGCACCCAGCCTGGCCGGGGCCACCTGGGCTGCATCCGGCCCCGCCCAGGCCTGAGGGCGCCCCCAGGCCGGGCTTGCTGTTCCCTCGGCCGGCGGGCACAGCCGGGAAGATGGGCCGGCAGCGGGGACCCGAGGCATGACCACTCAGGCGTCGGTGGAGCCAGCCCGGCCGTGTTCAGACGGCCAGGGCAGCCCCGCTCTGGGTGGGCGCCACGGCCCGCTCCGATAGCGCCGGCGGCATGACCAAGGGGATGCACGCCTGCACAACGGTGCCCTCCCCGGGGGCCGACCGGAGCTCCAACTGGCCCCCAAGCAGGCGGGCGCGCTCGCGCATCCCGAGGATCCCGAAGTGGCCGGCTCCCACACCACCGGTGCCAGTAGGGGCAAAGCCCGCCCCGTCATCGGTGACGGACACCGACAGGTGGTCTCCGTCACCGGCCAGTACCACGTCGACACGGCTGGCCCCGGCGTGCCGGACGGTGTTGCGTACCGCCTCTTGCACGATGCGGAACGCTCCGAGCTCCACCTCGGGGCGGAGGCGCCCGGCCACGTTGTGCACCTGGAGCTCGGCGACCAGGCCCTCTTCGTCCTCGACATCGGCCATCAGGCTGGACAGGGCGGCGGCCAGGCCGAGCTCGTCCAGGGCCGGGGGGCGCAGGTCGCGCGCCACCGAGCGCAGGCGGGTGGCGGCGGCCAGTGCCTGATGGCAGGCCTCGTCCAACCCTTCTCCCACTGACGAGGGCAAACCCGTCGTGCGGGCCAACCCCCGCAGGCGTCGGGCCAGGTGGAGGAACAGCTGTAACGGCTCGTCGTGCAGTTCGCGGGCCAATCGCTGGCGTTGCTCCTCCTCCGTGCGCACGACAAGGGCGGCGTACTCGGAGGCGCGTCTGCCCTCGCTGCGCTCCTCGGTCACGTCCTCCAGGACCACCTGTTGCCCGGCCACCGACTGCTCGGCGGTGAGTGAGACCAGGTTGACCCGGTAGTCGCGCCCGTCCAGGGAGACCACCTGCCCCGCCCGGGCAGCGGGAGCGAGCGCCGCGCCGAGCAGGGACCGCGCCGCTTGGCCGATCACGGCCGGCCCGAACAGCACCAAGGCCGCCGGGTTGGCATCAGCCACGCGGTGGTCCTCGTCCAGGACCAGGATCGGCGCATGGTTGGCCCGGAAGAGCTGCTGGTAGAGGGTGACCATGGCCAGCCGGTCGGTCGTGGCCTTCTGGGCGCGCCTGTGGGCTAGGCGCTCCTGCTCGATACGGTGACCGGCGACGAAAGCCACCAGGTCGACCACGGCCAGGTCCAGGACGTCCGTGAGGACGCCGTCGTGACCATCCGGCATGGCGATGAAAGGCAGCCACAGCAGGGTGGCCCAGATGCCCGTTGCGGCCGAGCCGGTGAGGCCGTAGCGCAAGGCGGCGTACCCTACGGGCACGATCAGTACCGTCAAGGGGAGGCCGTCGGGCAGGAACTTCGGGCCGGCATCACCGAACAGGTCGCTGACATGGGCACCGGCGATCAGCAGGACCATCACCTGGACGACCCAGAAACGGGCGTCTCGCACCGGCGGGTGCGCAGCGCGCCTCAGCGCCGCGCCGAGGTCAGTGGGCATCTTGGTGGTGATGGGAAAGCGACGGGGCGACGAGCCGGTTGCCCAGCGCGTACGCCACGGCCTCGGTTCGCGAGGAGACCCCGAGCTTGGCCAGCAGGCTCGAGACATAACCCTCCACCGTGCGCAGCCCCAGCGACAACTGGGACGCGATCTGCTTGTTTGAGCGCCCGCTGACAAGGAGCCGGAGAACGTCCAGTTCGCGCTTTGTGAGGCCGCCGGCCACCGGCCCGTCTGCTGGGCCTCCGCGGAAGCGTCTGGCCAGGCGGGCCGACACGTTCTGGTCGAGCACGAACACGCCGTGGGCCACCGCACGGGCGGCGTCGGCGAGTTCCTTGGTGGAAGCAGTCTTGAGCAGGTAACCGCCGATGCCTGTCTCCAGGGCCTGGGTGACATAGCCGTAGTCGTCGTGGGCGCTGAGGACAAGGCACCTGGTAGGCAGGCCACGTTGCCCGATCTGGCTGACCAGGTGCAGCCCGTTGGCCCCGGGAAGGTTGATGTCGACTATGGCCACGTCGGGCAGCACCCGCTCGATGAGGGGCAGGCCCTCCTCGGCACTACCGGCCTGGCCGACCACGTCGAAGCCGTCTTCCTGCTCGAGCAACTGGGCCGTCCCCTCACGGACGATCCTGTGGTCGTCCACCAGCACCACTCGCACTGGCAGCTCGTTCACTCGAGGACCTTGGGTTCGCACACGGCAGTCGTAAGGGGCCGGCTCGGACGACCCGGGTTCTTACGAGTGTAATACAAGATTGCGGCTCGGCCAATCCGCGCCTTGCGGTCCCCTAGCCACTCTGGTCCGGGCCGACGCCCCACAAGCACAGGTAAACCTTATGTGAGGAGTGCCATATGCGCCTTCGTAGGTTGCCGATGTGCCCGCGGCGCTGGCTCCCGATGCCGCGGGGCAGGTGGTCGCCGGCACCTCGAACGGCTCTGGA
>JAKACE010000504.1 GCA_021821705.1 Actinomycetes bacterium
CGAAGCGGAAGTTGCCACATACGGAAAGGAGCCAGCCGTCCATGCCCAGTACTACCACCCCAACGTTCCTCGGGCTAGATGTCCACAAGAACACCATCTCAGCGGGGATCTTGCGCCCCGGCGAAGAGGTCCCCGACGTCGAGAAGATCTCCTCTGACGAGGAGTCCGTCCGCCGTCTCATTGCCCGGCTCGGCAACCCCCGCCGGCTCCGGGCCTGTTACGAGGCCGGCCCTACAGGCTACGAGCTCGCCCGGTTGCTTGCCTCGCTCGGGGTCGTCTGCCAGGTCATAGCGCCGACGCTCATCCCGACCGCCCCGGGTGACCGCGTGAAAACGGACAAGCGCGACTGCCGGCGACTAGCCCGCCTGCACCGGGCCGGCCAGCTTGTCGCCGTACGGGTGCCGACGGTCGCCGAGGAGCCGTGCGGGACCTCTGCCGGGCCCGGGCCGACATGGTGGTCGACCGGACCAGGGCACGGCACCGCTTGAGTAAGTTCTTGTTGCGCCACGGGCGAATTTGGCGGGACGGGGACGCCTGGACGCTGAAGCACGACGCCTGGATGAGGGCGCAGCGCTTCGAGGACAAGGCGCTCGAGGCCACCTTCGGCCACTACCGGGCGACGCTCGAGGCCAGGGAGGCAGCCGTCGAGGCCATAGAGGCCGACCTCGTGGCCTGGTTCACCCGCCCGCCCTTCCAAGACGCGGTGGCCCGTCTCGGTGCCTACCGGGGCATCACCCAGATGGGGGCGCTCCACCTGGCGTCGGAGGTCTGCGACTGGCGGCGCTTCCCGACGGCAGGCTCGTTCATGGCCTTCACCGGGCTCACGCCGAGCGAGCACTCGAGCGGGGAGCGCACCCGCCGGGGCCACATCACCCACGCCGGCAGCGTGCACCTGCGCACCCAGCTGGTCGAGTCGGCCTGGGCCTAATGGGGGTATGAGACCGAGAGACGCTTGTGGAGAAGTTGTGGATGTTGTTGTGGAAGAGGGGGGTGCGGGGGGAGGCACCAAACACCTCCGTGAGTTTGTGGACAGCGCCGCTTCGTCGAGGCCGCCGGAGCCGGTCCAGGTCGAGGTCACGATGGGCTCGGCGACATCGTGGGACCGTCCCGTCGACCGCTCGTACTTCGTGAGGATGCGCCGGGGCGACCGAGCAGTGACAGTCGCCTGGGGACTGAGGCTTACCTCGGCCGAGAGCCTCGCAGAGCGGGTCGTAGACCTGCTCGGCTTGGCAGGCCGGCCGCCCGGTCTGGCAAAACGTGAGCTCTCGAGCCGGGCAGGCGAGCACAAGGGGGTCCCTGAGCCCTGAGCTCTTCGTGAAGACCGTGCCTTCACCCTCGCCGGTGCTTGCAGGAAAAGCGCCAACGTAGGCCCGGGCCGACCGAGCCCTCACTGGCAGATCGCGCCTCCTACCGGTGCCGGCGCAGGCCCTGCACACGCCGGCGGGCCGAGCACCCGCCTGGGCCCGGGCCGTTCGAGCCCCGCTTGTAGACCGTGCCGGCCTGCCGGCGTGAGCGGCAAACGTGCGAGGAGGTAACGAAGCGACCAGTATCGGCCCCGGTGCCAAAGAGCCCAGGCCGCCAGGTCGTGGAGCACCCTAAAGGGCCAAGGCCGAGAGCCTCAGGACAGACCGTGCCCCACCTGGCCGCCACAGGCGGGAAAGACCGACCACCAGTCAGGGTGTCGTGCCAAAGAGCACTCCCATTAGGGCGTTTGGGGCCTTCCCGTGGCCGGGGCGAAGGTGCCGCGGAGCGAAGTTGACAACCAGGACAAGAGACATTGACCACCAGGACAAGAGAAAGGAGCTCGAGTTGATATTCGTCGGCGACGACTGGTCAGAAGACCACCATGACGTCTGCGTATTGGACGAGGCCGGCAAGGTGCTCGCCCGGCGCCGCCTGCCAGAAGGGGTCGCCGGGGTGGCCGGCTTCCACGACCTCCTTGGCGACTTCGCCGAGGGCCCCGAGGAAGTGGCCATCGCCATCGAGACCGACCGGGGGCTCTGGGTGGCGGCCCTCGTCGCCGCCGGCTACCAGGTCTACGCGGTGAACCCAAAGGCTGTGGCCCGCTACCGGGAGCGCTACGGAGGCGGCTCTGGGGCCAAGTCGGACCCCGGCGATGCCAAGGTCCTGGCGGACTTGGCCCGCACCGACCGCCACAACCACCGCCAGGTGGCCGGCGACAGCCCCGAGGCCCAGGGCATCAAGGTGCTCGCCCGGGCGCACCAGCGCCTCGTATGGCTCCGCCGGCGCCAGGTGAACGCCCTCCGGCACACCTTGAGGGAGTTCTACCCTGCTGCGCTCGCTGCCTTCGGCGAAGAGCTCGAGGGCCGGGACGCCCTCGCCGTGCTCGCCAAGGCCCCCACCCCCCGGTCCGGCCGCGCCATGAGCCCCTCGGCCATCGAAGCAGCCCTCCGCTGGGGAGGGCGCCAGCGCTACGTGAAGCACCGTGCCGAGGAGGTCCGGGAAGCGCTGCGCAGCAAGCAGCTCGCCCCGCCAGACGGCCTGGCGGGAGCCTACGGGGCGACGGTCAGCTCGGCCGTCGCGGTCGTCGCCGAGATGAACCGCCAGCTGAAGGCCTTGGAGGCAGAGCTCGCCTCGCACCTTGACG
>JAKACE010000505.1 GCA_021821705.1 Actinomycetes bacterium
ACCTGCAAGGGTCATCGGTGAGACCCTGCTCAGGGCGACCACCTCTGTCTCGCCTGATGGTGCCACCTTGGCGGCACGGGTACGCGGGACCGGCGACCTGGGCGAGGGCTACGGCGAGCTTGCCCAGGACCCTTTGGCCGCGTGGGTGGAGGAGTTCTTCGGGCTCGGCACCGACCCTGAGACGGGCGAACTCGTGCGTGGGGAGCCAAAGCGTGTCTCCGACGCCGCCAGCGCCCTGTCCGGCCTGACCGGCCTGGAGGCTGAGGAGTGCACGGGCGCTATCCGCAAGGTGCTCCTGGCCGGGAGCCGCGCCCGGCACCCGGTCAACCGCCTCCCACTGTTCGCCTTCCGCCTGCACCAGTGGCTGTCCAAGGGCGACAACATCTACGCCAGCTTGGGCATGCCCCACGAGCGCCACCTCACCGGGCGTTACCAGCTCCGGGTGCCCGACGAGCCCGACAAGGTGCTCCTGCCCCTGGGCTTCTGCCGGGAGTGCGGCCAGGAGTACTACGTGGTCTCACGCGTCGAGCGTCACGGGGAGGTCAACTTCGTCCCCCGGAGCGACCGGGACGCCTCGGGCGGCGACTCCGTGACCGGCTACATCTACGTTTCGAGAGACCACCCCTGGCCCGAGGACCCGGTCGAACAGGGCCGCTACCCCGACCACTGGCTGGTCACCAACGAGGACGGGCCGGCATACCTCTCCCCCGGACGCGAGAAGTACAAGCCGCAGACGGTGTGGCTGCACGCTGACGGCACATTGGCCCCGGCGGGCGAGGGCCTGCGGGCTTGGTTCCTGCCCACGCCGTTTGCCTTCTGCCTGCGCTGCCGGGTGTCCTACGAACAGGTTCGCGGTAACGACTTCTCGAAGTTGGCCACTCTCGACCAGGAGGGCCGGTCCTCGGCGGTGACGGTCATCTCGGCTGCCGCCGTGCGGGGCCTGCGCCAGTTCTCCCCGGACCAGCTGCCGACCAAGGCCCGCAAGCTGCTGACATTCGTCGACAACCGCCAGGACGCCTCGTTACAGGCCGGCCACTTCAACGACTTCGCCGAGGTCGCCCAGTTGCGGGCGGGCCTCTACAAGGCGCTGACGGCCGCCCCAGAGGGGCTCTCGCACGAGGACGTCGCCCAGAAGGTCACCCAGGCCCTGGGCCTCGACCTAAAGGACTTCGCCTCCAACCCGGGGGCGATCCTCGGCGCCAAGACCGAAGCCGAACGCGCTTTCCGGGCCGTCGTCGAGTACCGGCTCTACGTTGACCTAAAGAGAGGCTGGCGGGTCACGATGCCGAACATGGAACAGGTCGGGCTCTTGGTGGTCCAGTACCCCGACCTGGCCGAGCTTGCGGCTCATGACGCCACCTGGGCCGTGCCCCCTCCCTCGCGCCCCGCCAAGACGGAGCAGCCCAGAGGTCACCCCCTCCTGGCCAGCGCACCGCACGAGCTGCGAGCCGAGCTGGTGCGCATCCTGCTCGACGAGTTCCGCCGCGCCCTGGCCATCGACGTGGACTGCCTCACCCAGCTCGGCTTCGAACGGGTCCAGCGTCTGTCCCGCCAGAACCTGCGAGACCCCTGGGTGGTCGACGACGAGCGCCCCGAGCTGGTGGGCACGGTGTTCGCGCGCTCCGGCGCGCCGGGGCTGGCGCGCACGGACCTCAACCTGTCCGGCCGTTCCGCTTTCGGCAAGTACCTGCGCCGCCCCCAGGTGCTCGGCACGAGCGTCACTCCTGACGACGCCCAGGAAGTCATCGCCGGCCTGCTCGACCGGCTGGAGAGCGTCGGGGTGCTCACCCATGTGGCCACCGACAAGGCGGGCCGGCCCGGCTACCGCCTGAAGGCCTCGGCCATCCGCTGGGCCCTGGGCGACGGGAAGACAGGGGCCGAGGACCCGCTGCGCCGCCAGTACGACGACGGCTCCCCGGCCCGGGTGAACCCCTTCTTCCGGGACCTCTACAGCGCGGGGGGCCTGGGCCTCACCGGCCTGTACGCCCGGGAGCACACCGCCCAGGTGAGGCCCGAGGACCGCCAAGAGCGAGAGGAGCTGTTCCGGGAGGGCTTCCTGCCCCTCATGTACTGCTCGCCCACCATGGAACTCGGCGTCGACATCGCCAGCCTGTCCGCCGTGGGCCTGCGCAACGTGCCCCCAACGCCGGCCAACTACGCACAGCGCTCGGGGCGGGCCGGGCGCCAGGGCCAACCGGCGCTCGTCACCACCTACTGCTCCAGTGGCAACGCCCACGACAACTACTGGTTCAGCCGCTCCGCCCAGATGGTCTCGGGCACGGTCGCCCCGCCCCGGCTCGACCTCGGCAACGAGGAGCTGGTGCGCTCCCACGTGCATGCCATCTGGCTGGCCGAGACCGGCCAGTCCATGAAGAAGTCGCTGGTCGACGTGCTGGACATGTCCGGGGACCACCCGAGCCTGGGACTCTTGCCCGACGTCAGCCTGGCGCTCAACGACTCCGGCGCCCGGGGGCGGGCCACCAAACGCGCCCAGCGGTTGTTGGCCGAGCTGCGCCAGGCCTGGACCGAGGCCGACGCCCCGGTCGGCTGGTGGTACGAGGGGTGGGTGGCCGACACGGTGGACCGGGCCCCTGGCAACCTGGACC
>JAKACE010000506.1 GCA_021821705.1 Actinomycetes bacterium
TCGGGGTCGCGAATGAAAGCCGTTTTTTGGTGCTTTTCACCCTTGAGGGGGGGAAGCCAGGGGCCTAGCCTTCCTCAGCGTTGGCTCACAGCAACGACTACCGGGGGGCGCCGACGAACACGACGTCGGTGTACCGACACGCCGCTCGCTCAGGAGGTTTGAATGAAACCGCCAAAATTCGCCGGGCGCCTCGCTGCGGCCGCTGCCGTTCTCATGGTCCCGTCCCTGGCCGCCATCCCCACTAATGCGGCCAACGCAAGCAAGTTGGCGGCGGGCACTCCGGCTCCTCCCGCCGTGACGAGGATCCAGCCCGCTCCCCAGGTCCCGGCCGGGAGCACGCTGCTCGGCTCCACCAGCGGCTCCACTCCTTTGGCCGGTGCCGTGGCACTCACTCCCGGGAACGAGGCCAGCCTGCAGGCCTTCATCAGTGCCGTCACCGACAAGAGCTCCCCCCTGTACCACCAGTACCTGGCCCCTGGCGCCTTCGCGGCCCGCTTCGGTCCCTCCCAGTCCACGATCTCCGCAGTAGAGCAGGCCATCAGGGCTGACGGCATGACCGTCACCGGCGTGTCCAGCGATGGGCTCCTGGTCAACTTCTCCGGTACTGCCGCTCAGGCCGACACGACCTTCCACACCCACATCGACTCGTACCGCATGCGCGGGGGCTGGACGGGGCGGGCCACGAGCGGTCCGGTGTCGCTGCAGCTGCCGTCCAACCTGGCGGGGGCCGTCGCAGGCGTTGTCGGTCTCAACGACCTTCTGCGGGCCCAGTCCGCCGGCATCCAACCCGGTCAACCACCGTCCCAGTCCGGGCGGCCGGCAGCCAAGGCCCCGGCGATCACACCCGTTACCGGCGCCCCCACTGCCTGCAGCGCGGCCCAGGCCGACGCCGCCCAGTTCGGCGGCCTGACCGACGACCAGATCGCCAACGCCTACGGCGCCTTCGGCCTCTACAGGCAGGGCGACCTGGGCCAGGGCCAGCACATAGCGGTCTACGAGCTCGAACCTTTCTCCCCTACCGACATCCAGGCCTTCGACACCTGCTACTTCGGTGCCGGCGCGGCGGCCAAGATGGCCGGGTCCAACGGTGAGCTGACCGGCAGCCGGCTCCAGGTGGTGCCCGTCGACGGAGGAGTGCCCGCCGGGCCGGGCAGCGGAGAGGCCGTCCTCGACGTCGAGGACGTCTCGGCCATAGCACCCAAGGCCAACATCGACGTGTACGAGGCGCCAAACACCACCTTCGGGGGCCTCGACGAGTACTCGACCATCGTCAACTCCGACGTCGACCAGGTCATAACCTCCAGCTGGGGCCTGTGCGAGCAGTTCGCCCAGCTGGCCGAACCGGGGCTGCAGGAGGCCGAGAACTACCTCTTCCAGCAGGCCGCTGCCCAGGGCCAGACCGTGCTGTCCGCCGAAGGTGACACGGGCAACGACTCGTGCAACGAGCTGCGCCAGACGGCCCCCCCGGCAGGCCAGAACCTGCTCTCGGTCCTGGACCCCGCCAGCCAGCCCTACGTGGTCTCCGTCGGGGGCACCACCATCGACAACGCCACCCAACCGCCGTCGGAGCACGTCTGGAACGACGGCGCCCAGTGGGGCGGCGGTGGTGGCGGCATCTCCGAGTCCTGGCAGATGCCCAGCTGGCAGCGGCCGCTCGCACTGACGGCGGCCAATGCCGCGGATGTCTCCAACGCCCAGGACTACGAGACGACCACCGCCAACGTCTCCGCCCCTTACACGACACCGAGCTTCTGCGACGGCGCCAACGGCCTACCGCCCGGTACCCCTTGCCGGGAGGTGCCCGACGTGAGCGCCCAGGCCGACGAGTTCACGGGTGCCGTGACCATCTACGCCGGCAGCTTCGGGGGCTGGCTCACGATCGGGGGCACCTCGTCCGCCACGCCCCTGTGGGCAGCCATGCTCGCCCTCGTCAACGCGTCCAGCTCCTGTTCGGCTGACACCGTGCCCTTCAGCGGCGGTACGGTGCAGGACGCCGGCTTCGCCAGCCCCATCCTCTACGGGGTGGCCGCCAACCCGACCGCCTACCAGGCCTCGTTCAACGACATAACGACCGGCAACAACGACATCTACGGTCTCGACAACGGCCTGCTCTTCCCGGCCCGAGCCGGCTACGACATGGCATCGGGCCTCGGTTCGCCCCAGCTCACCACGCCCACCGGGGGGAACGGGCTGGCCTACTACATGTGCGAGTACGCAAGCCAGCTGCACCCACCCGTCGTCAGTGCCGTCAGCCCGACCTTCGGGCCCGTGGCCGGAGGCCAGGTCGTCAACGTCACCGGCAACGGTTTCGAGAACGTGAGCGGCGCCCCGCTGGTGGCGAGCGTCCAGGTGGGCTCCGTGACGGCGACGGCCTTCACGGTGCAGAGCGCAACCAGCCTCCAGGTCACCGTGCCTCCAGCGGTCGCCACCACACCGCCAGGGTCGCCCAACCCGACTCAGGACGGCGCCGGGCCTGCCCACATCGTGGTGACGCTCGACAACGGGCTCTCCAGCGCGCCGAGCGCGGCGTCGCTGTACGAGTACGTCGATGAGGCAGCGCCCTCCTCCCCAGTTAGGCCGAGCGTCACCGGGCTGAGCCCCTACG
>JAKACE010000507.1 GCA_021821705.1 Actinomycetes bacterium
GGACGCCCTCGCCTTCGTCGTCCGCGGTGTCGTCAACCCCCCTGGCGCAGGTCCGTACAACCTCGCCCTCACCGGCGACGTGACTGGCCCCGGGGGCCCCGCCGACACCTTCCCGTCCGCCAGTGCCACCTACCCGGACGCGGCGATCGTGAGCTTCAAGGGGACGCTTTACGTCTTCGCCGGTGGCCACGGTTTCGGGGTCGCCACGTCGTCGCAGGCGGCCGGCGTGGAGGCGGTGGACCGGGCCACGGTGCTGTCCTCGGCTCCCGGAGCGGTGGCCCCAGCCGTGCCCCCGGCCCCGGGGACGCTCATGGTCGTGTTCGACAACCCCACGGTCTACGTGGAGGGCGCCGACGGGCGCCTCCACGGTTTCGCTACCCAGGCCCAGCTGCTGGCGGCCGGGTACGACCCGGCCCAGGTCGTCACCGTGCCCAACCTCGGCGGCTTGGTGGTCGGCCCGACGGTCGGAGCCGAGGGGCCGGCCGGGGACGCCCTGTCCACTTTGTCCAACGGGGCTATCCTCGTTTCCGGTGCCGACAGCTTCGTGATGGCCGGAGGGCGCGCCTTCGCCGTGCTCGGTGGCGTCGCCTGGGCGAGCCTGCGGGCAGCCGACCGGGCCCTGCCCGTGCCCGGGCCCGTCCCTCTGGCTTTGAGCTCCGCACCCGTGGCCAACGGCACCCTGTTGAGCGCGGCAGGGACGGTCTACGTGTCCTACGACGGGCAGCTGTACCCGTTCAGGTCCAAGGCCCAGCTCTGGGCGGACGGTTACGGGGGTACGCCGGCCGTCGTCGTGCCCAGCCTGGGTGGCCTGCCTGTCCAGCCCACCTACTCAGGGTCGTAGCCGGGCCCGGGACGGCGCCGTGCCGGTCCCGCCTCCTGTCAGCCGGGACGACCCGAGAGCTGCTGCGCCGCTCGGGCGTGAAGGGTTGCCGCCGGGCAGCCCGGCGTCGAAGTCACGGCGTAGGTAAATAGCTTCTCGGGCCCGGCGAAGCCAAGTAGGTCGTAGCTCGTGGTGCCGATGAGCACGAGACCTGGGTTGGCGAACGGGGACGCGGTGACGACGGCACACTGGCGGAACCCCGGCACCATCTGGTCGTACCAGCTGTAGTAGTCGGGCACTCCGGCGACCCTGCGGTGCGGGACTACGCGCCCCGTTGCGTGCGTCCCCACCCACTCGAAGCCGGCGTCGACGGTGGAGGCTCGGAAGCCGGCTGCCACGGCGGCCAAACCGGCTCGCCACCGGGCCCCGTCGAAAGCGTCCGCACCGACGGTGGTTATGACCGCCTGGGCCGCCAGCAGCGTGGCAAGGGCCGCTCCTGCCCGCCGGGCCGCGGCGAGGGCGGCACCCGGGTGCCTCTCGACATAGGCGTGGCCGTAGCGGTCCCCGAGGCCGTCTCCGGGAGCGACGGCGGGCGCCGCCGGCAGGGCCCTGCCGGCCCTGCGCGCCGGCAAGACGAGCACGGCCGCCCCGAACACGACCGTCCAGGTGTAGCGGTCCCACAGTGCCCCCCGGGCCACCAGCCCATAGCCGGCAAGGACGAGCGAGGAGAGGACCGTGAAGGCACCCACCAGTCCCTTTGGCCCCGCCAGGGCAGCCGACATCCGAGGGACGGGCTTGCCGTCGTGATGTCCCCGCCGAGCTTCGGTGCCGGGGGGTGCTGCCATGTACGCACCGAAGCAGGCGGCCAGCACAACGCCGCCGGCGAAGGCGACGGCCTGCAAGAGGTCCCAGACGGCCGCCGGGAAGAGCGCCGGGCGGGTGCCGTTGAGCACGTCGTCTGCAAGGGCCCCCTGCGCGGTGAGGTAGTTGCCCGGCAGGAGGTTGGCCCCCGGCCGGCTCAGCACCCACAGGCCGGCAACGGTCACGACGGTGGCGCCCAAGACGGCCCCGGTCCCGGCCCGGAGCCGGGCGTGCCGGGCCGCTGTGCCAGCACGGGTGTCGAGTGCCTGGGCCGGCTCCTGGGCGACGTGCGTAGCGTCCAGGCTCTCTGCCGTGGCTTGCTCCCGGCCCGCGACCAGCCCGGCGCAGCGCCGGGCCAGGCCGGGGAGCAGCGGGGCCAGGACGAGGCAGGTGCAGAAGTAGGCCGAGGCGATGGCGCCCAGGGCTGCGGTGCCGGGGAACCCGAATGCGGTCGCCTGTACGCCAGGGAGGCTGTGCTCCCATAGGTAGAGGGCGGCGCAGGCGACTAGGAGCGCGGCCGTCATGGCACCGTAACCGAGCCTGCGGGGCCTGTCCCGGACGGCGGCGCAGGCCAGCACCGCCAGCGGGGCGGCGATGGAGAACTCCCTGACCGAGAAGGCCCACAGCCCGGCCAGCAGGGACAGGCTGAACCAGGCCCAGCGCCGGGTGCCCGAGCGGGCCAGGGCGCAGGCCCCGGCAGCCAGGCAGGCTATCTGGCCGGCGAAAGCCGGGACGTCTGTCAGGAAGCTCGAGGTGTTGAGCAGGAAGCCCGGAGCGCACAGGGTGACGCCGGCGGCGGCCAGGGCGCCCCGGTGGCCCACGGCCGAGGTGGCCAGGCGGTAGGCGAGGACCAGGCCGGCGCAGGCAGTGACGGCCACCGCCACGCCCGGTACCCAGGCTTGGCG
>JAKACE010000011.1 GCA_021821705.1 Actinomycetes bacterium
ACCCGCTGCGGGCGCTGCCCGTACGCTGGAGAGCTGCAAGCGTGCGGGCATCGAGATGGCGCACCTCAGTGCGCTCGTCGACCCCCTCGGCCAAGGCGAGCCGCTTGCGGGCGTCGTTGAGCTGTTCGAGCACCTTGCCCTCGTGGCTCAGCATGGCCACCCCGTCCTTGGAGAGGAAGACGTCACACTCGACCCCGTCGAGGGCAGGGGTCGGGGGCGCCTCGCTCCCCGATGGCTTGGTGGTCTCGGCCAGGGCTGCCTCGAAGGCCTCGGGAGAGTTTTCGGCGGGCCTCCTCGTGCGCCTCTGGTCGGCCTCCTGGACGAGCCCTCCCATCGTGCGGTTGGTTGGTCCGGCACCCCTGTGGGCGACGACGGTGGCGGTCTCCCTGGCAGCCATCGCCTGACGGATCCCCCTCAACGCGGCGAGGTTCTCAGCCTGAACAGGGTTGAGCCGCGGGTCGACCTGGGCGAGCACGTGGCCGAGCGGACCAAAACTGCTTACTGCGCTGTAAGTCAGCCACATTCCCCTTGGCCCGGCCGTTGAGACGCATCCGAGGAACAGCGCGAGCACGTCATGGCAAACCGCTACCGTCTTCGGCGCCGCGGCCCTATCTGGTGCAAGTCCAAGCACCGCGTCCAAGCGCTCCAGCAGCTCCACCGGCAGCTTCTCTGGGCCCCTTGCCTTTGCCTGTTGGGCCCGCAGCAGGGCCAGCTTGGCCTGGAGCTGGCCGGTTATGCGATTGAGCTTGCGGTCTGCCGACTGGGGCTCGGCCAGACCGGGCAGAGCCTTGAGCCTCTGGCGCACCGCCTCGGCCAGGTCCTCGGGCCCGGCGTAGACGATGTCGGCGCCTTCGCCGACCTTTCGGAGGAGCTCCTTCTGCTTTTCAGCGCCGGCCGGGCCCAGGGCATCCAGCTTCCCCGCCTTGCCCAGTGCCTCCCACACCACGTCCGGTCCGACCGGTACGGGCGGGCCCTCGCCCGGCTTCTGGAGGAACCTGCGCTGCAGGTGGGCTCCGTCCCTTGCGGCCATGGCGGCGAGCGTGGCGACGGCGGCGCGGTTGCCCGCCATCGTCTGCAACCCCAAGTACCCGCGAGCGGGCACAGGAGACTTCGCCGCCACTCCCGGGCCTTGCGGGCGGCCGCCGGCCCGGGCCGTCCTCAGCTCGGCTACGGGGCCTCCGGCGGGGGACGACCCCGGGGCAGGTGAGGATCTCGCCGGCACCCTCAGGCCACCATCTCGAACTGGTACTTGTCATCGACCATCCCGATGTAGTGGCCGGACATGTTGTGGCCCTCGTAGAGGACCGAGTACTCCTTGCGCTGCCTTTGTCGGCCCTCCCGGACCGCCCTCTCCTGCTCGAGCCGCTCCTCTTCGAGCTCAGAGGCCTTGACAGGCAAGTAGGAGTCCCCGTCGTTCACGGCGTCCAGGCTCACCACCGCCTTGTCCCCGACAACCGGGGCCTTCACCGACGCCTTCGATTTGGCCAAGATGTCCGTGGCCGGCTTGGACAGCAGCGGCGCCCACGCCTCGGCCCCGCTCCTGTACTTGTCGGCCAGCCGCTGGCCCATCCCGTCCTCCTGGGGAAACGCCTGCACCTGGTACTTGCCGTCGGGATGGACGGCTTGGCTGGCGAAGAGCGAGCGCCGTGCTTCGAGGACCTTGGGCGCCACCGTGTCGCCTTTGTTACTTGGTGTAAGTGCCACTTTCAGCTTGGCCGTGAACTCGGACAGCGAGTAGCTGCTGTCCCTCTGCATGTCCGACGCGAGCGTCGTGGTGCCGAAGAAGCTCTGGTAGATACGGCACTTCCCGGAGCTCACCTCCACCACGAAAGCGTGGCCTCCGCCCTCCACCCTCACGTACCACGGGAGGCCCTCCTCCATGGACTCGATGGAGCTCGTCTCCAGCGTCTCGACCAGCCCGTCCAGATCCTTCTGCGCGCCCACTTGATCGAGAGTCGAGGGTGACACTATCCCGTGTACCAGCGCCGCCGTCTGCCCGCAGCTCTGCGTGATGACCCCGTACTGGAGGAGCAGCTTCAGCAGTCCCTCGAAAGTCAGCTTCTTGATGCTCTCCACACTCTGGTCGTGGCAGTTGCGGTTCTGCAGGTTTTCCAGGATGGCCTCGGGCGACTCCTGGGCAAGCGACTCGGCCGTGTTGCCCGGGTCGGTGAGGACCTGCTCCAGCCACGCCACGTCACCCCCGGCGTGAGTGCCGGCCACATTGCCGAGGGCGTCCTTCAGGTCCTCGCGCTGGACGGTGGGCACCAGCCTCGCCCGAGGCAGCACGGACCGGCGAGCGACCAGTTCGGTGACGGCCCGGTTGCCCGCCAGGTGCTGCAGGCGGGCAAGCTCCGGCCGCGCCACCGTGGCGGTCAGGCCCGCCAGGTGCGTCCCACTGGCCAGCAGGGCTCCTGTACCCCCGCCGGGCCTGCTCTCGGCAGCCGGACTTGTCGCCGGACAGCGCTCGCCGTCGGTGCGGGGAGCGGGCGTGGCGCGGGCGTAGCGGCCACGATCGTCGCGCTCGGGAGCGGTCGGGCCCTGCTGCCTCTCGTTGGGCACCCTCTCACCTCGCACGGCATCTGTGGGCGGACCATGGCCGAGGATCGGCCCGACAACCTTCCACCACGATAGCAAGTGAGCCAACCGCTGTGCGTGGCGTGCTGCCATTGGACGGCGTGGTGAGCTGCCGGCTCACGAGTAGCCGCCAAGAGCTGGACTTCAGCGCACCCGCATGCCGACGAGAGTGGCCAGCGTCGGCGACAAACGAAGCTCGGTGGTCCGCAGGGCGGGGTGGCCGAGCCAGTAGTCCCTGACAGGGTCGTGGAGGGGTGCCCCCGGCTCACCGGCGGGCGTGAAGTCGTCCAGGACGACCGTGCCGCCCATGGCCACCCAGCCGTCCGTGGGGTCGAGGGGAGGGTCGTCCCCGACGTTCTTACCCTTTCCCCCACCGTCCAGCACAAGCAGGTCGAACGGGCCGTGGGCCCGCAGTCCCGACCAGTCTCCGTTGAGCACCGTGACGTTGGGACACCCGGCGAAAAGTCCTGCCGAGCGCTCGGCGCGGTGCGGGTCGAGCTCGATGCTGGTGATGCTCGTCGACGGGCCGGCGGCCTCCAGCATCCAGACCAGGCCGACGCCGCAGCCGGTGCCGGTCTCGCCGATACTACGACCCACCTGACCGGCGGCCAGGAGCGAGAGCAGCCGGCCCTGCTGAGGGGCGCAAGAGTTGTCGAAGCCCTCCTCTGCGGCTGCGGCAAGGGCAGCCTTCACCAATCGAGGTAGGTCTTCCATGCCGGCGTACGCCGAGCTGCCGCCGACGCTCATAGCCCGTTGAACAGCCGCCACTGTCCCTCGGACACGACCTGCACTGCTTCGCTGGTCACTTGGACTGCCGTCGTGTCGTCCAGCGCGTACGTCGGCACTGCCAAGCGGGAAGCCCATTTCTCGGCGTTGGCCACGTCGCGTTGGACGGCTGCACGGCCCGATCATAGCGACGCCCGGGTGGCGCCTGCCGGGCCCCGGCTCACCCCAGGGCAGTCATGGCGCGTGCCGGTGCCCGGCTGGCACTGACAGCAAGCGGCACCCCTACCCCGGCACAGGCAACCGCCGCGACGAGCAACGCCGCCCACACCGCCGACGACAGCGAAATGGCACTCGCAGGCAGGCCGCCGATCGATGAGCTGGCCGCGCCGAGCACAACCCCGCTCAGAGGGACGCCCGCCACCAGGGCAAGAAGGGCGGCGGGGAAAGTCATCGCGACTGCGAGCACCAGCCCTGTGCCCACGGTGCGCCCGCGCCCGGCGCCGAGCGCCCTCAGCAGGCCGTAGGTAGGGGCAGTCTCACCGGCTGTCGCCAACCCGCTGTACACGCCGGCCAGGGCAGCCAGCAGGACGAAAGCGATGAACAGGTCGTTGGTGACCGCCGCCACCGAGGTGCCGAACGGCAGTGCCATGTCGTCGGCGGCGCTGCTGACCGCCCAGTCCCCACGGTCCGCTGCCCGCAGGCGGGCGCCCACGGCGGCGCAGTCGGCCGAGGCGGCACATTTCACAAGTACTCCGGCCCCGTTTATGTCCGCCAACAGCCGGTGCGCCAGCACCGGGCCACCGAGGACAATGTCGCCCTGGTCGAAGAGATCCTGGACGGTGCCCACCGCACGCACGGTCACGGTCGCCGTACCCGCTCTCAGCGCCAGGCGCCCACCCGGCCCTTCGAGACGGGCTACCTGCTGGCCCACCTCCACCTGGCCTGCAAAATGGACCGGGCCACCGGCCACTCGCCGGGGTGAGAAATAGGCGCCGTCCACAAGCATCAATTGGCCACCTCCGCCGGTGCCAGCCACTGGGGCATTACCGAAGTAGACGGGCGCCGCCGAGGCGACGCCGGGCATGCGCCGTACCGCCGCCAGGGCGGCGGGCACCTGGGCCAGGAGCATGTTCGGAGAAGGCGCCGCGGCCGGCGCCGGCAGCTGCACCTCCCAGTCGAAGCGGATGCCCCAGATGGCGGGGTTGTGCCCCACCTGCGCTGCCACAGAAGACAGCGAAGTCCCCAGGACAGCTACAAGTGCAGCCAGGAACGTGACCAGTGACACCGAGACGGCCCGGCGCTTGCGGCCTGTCAGCATCGCCAGACCGACCCGCAGCGAGGCCCCGCCCCATCTCAGCCGACCGGCCCGGCTCACGGGAGGGTCGGCGCTGACGGCTCGCAGCTGCTGGCTGATCGGGACGTCTGCGATGCGCCGGGTCGCCACGACGGCGGTTGTCACGGTCGCCAACACCACGATGCAGACCACGGCTGCCGCCGTCTGCACCCGGTCCGGCAGGTAGGGCGTAGCGCCGAAAAGGCGCGTCATCGGGAGCGCGACCGGTGTGGCCAGCAGTGTGCCTGCGCCAACGCCGGCCACGCCCCCGAGGACCGCCACCGGCGCCCACTCCAGGGCGAGTGCCCAGCGCACCGACCCTGCCGTCCAGCCCATGGCCCGCAACTGGCCCACCCACCGCTCCCGGCGCAGCAGCTCGAGGTACACCATGGCCGCCACCAAGAGCACCAGGGCCAGAAGGGCAGCGAGGGCGAACACCACCAACAGGCCGACGATCAGGTCGACCACGACCGCGAACTGGTGGGGGACGCTCGAGAGCGCCTCCCACGGCCCGTTTGGCCCGAGCAGGGCCGACAGGGCACTGCGGGCGGGACCGCCCGGGCCGTTGGACCACAGCCCCAACACAGCGCTCACCCCGGGCCGCTGCCGGGCACCGAGACCGCGCCCCGCTGCAGTGTCGACGGCCACGTCAGCCGTGGCGTGGACCGGGTACTCCCCGTGGGCCAGGTCTCCAAAAGTGCCTGCCACTCTCAGGTCCTGCACCCCGAAGGCGGTGTGCACAGTCACGAGCGAACCGGGACGGACGCTCAAGGCTGCCGCTGCGCCTCGTTCCACCCACGCTGCCGGGCCGCTCGGCTGGGACGTGCCTGACAGAAGGTGCGCCCAGCTGGGCAAGCCGGTGCCGACGAGCACCGAAGCCGGCAGGTTGCGCCCCGGCGCCGACAGCGTGCCCGGCATCTCCAGCACCTCGGGGCCGACCCGCGTTAAGGCACCCGAGCCGGCAAGGGCCCTGGCATCACCGCCGTAGGCCTGCGACGGGACCTGGGCCAGGTAGCGGGGCGCGCCGATCGAGCGCTCGAGTGCCGGCGCCGAGGCGTTGGCTGCGCCCTGGGCCAGCCAGGCCGCGCTCAGGACGGCCGCGGCCACGAGCGCCACCATGCCCACCAGGACAGCCTCGGCCGCCCCCGTCCTCCACCTCCCGGCCAGCACCAGGCCCAGGGCGCGCCTGCGGCCCGCACTACCGGTAGCGGTCCTCCCGGTGGCAGCCGCCCGAGCCCGGCGAAAAGGCCGCCGCCGTCCCAGGTCTGCTCGGCCTGTGGGCAACCGAGTCCCCGGCTGTTCAGCCTTGGACGCGGCCATCCAGGAGCCTCAGGTGCTGATCGCCCGCTTCGGCGATCTCGGGGTCGTGGGTCACGACCACAACCGTGCAGCCCTCGGCCCGGACGCTGGCGATGAGCTCCATCACCTGGCGGCCGGTGGCCCGGTCGAGGTTGCCCGTCGGCTCGTCGGCCAGCAACAAACGGGGCCGGTTCATCAACGCCCGCGCCAGGGCAGCGCGCTGGCGCTGGCCGACGGAGAGCTGGGCCGGGAAACGCTCGGCCCGGCCTTCGAGGCCGACATGTTGGAGCAGTTCGGCCGCCCTGCGGCCCGCCACGGACCGCTCGGTGCCTGCGAGCAGGCCCGGGAGCACGACGTTGTTGGCAATACTGAGCTCGCCGACGAGGGGGGCGTCCTGGAACAGGCAGCCGACGACGTGCAGGCGGTAATGTGCCCGCTCCCTCTCGCCGGCAGCCGTGATGTCGGCACCGTCGACCCGCACCGAGCCGCTGTCGGCCCGGTCGAGGGCGGCAACGACGTTGAGCAAGGTGCTCTTGCCGCTGCCGGAAGGACCACTTATGGTCACGAAGGAGCCGGGGGCCAGGCTGGCGCTGACACCGAAGACTCCCGCCGCCGGACCGGCCGACGCCGGGTACGTGCGGGTGACGTCCTGGATCAGGACCCCGGCGCCCTCAGCAGAAGACACCGCTCGGCACGAGGGAGGAGCGGGAGCACCAGCCTCCTTGCGTCGTCATGAGGGCACTGTGGGGCTCGAGCACCGCCCCGGAAGGGCCTCGTGCGCCTCGGGCCCGGAGCCGGCCGGCACCTGGCCCATCGACACCTGCAACGCTCGCCATGTGGTAGTGCACGTCCGGGTGCCGGCCGTCTGCTCGCCCGGCACCATCTGGCGGAGGACAGGCGGCACGAGGGCCCACTGTACCGGCCGTTCCCCAAGGCGGGCCCGCGGGCCGCGGCCCTAGTCGGATGCCCCCACCCGAGGGACGCATGGCAGCTCGAAGCCGATCACTGCCCCGCCATCGGGATGGTTGCCGGCGAACGCCCGGCCGCCGTTGTCCTCCGCCACCTGGCTGACGATGGCCAGCCCGAGACCGGAGCCGGGCTTGCCCCGAGCTCCCGCCGACCTGTAGAAGCGGTCGAAGACCCGGGGTACGTCCTCAGGGCCGAGGCCGGTCCCATGGTCGCGCACCTCGGTGCGGCCCGAGCGTACGCTGACCTCTACCGGGCTCGACGGCGGGCTGAACTTGATGGCGTTGTCGACCAGGTTGGAGACAGCTCGGGCCAGTGCCCTCGGCTGGGCCGTGACGGCGCACGGCTGTGCCGTCAGGGTGATATGCCGCCCGCTGCGCCGGCGGGCACGCTCGACCACTTCCTCGGCTACTTCATCGAGGCGGACCACCTCTACCGCCTCCTCCTGGTGGCGCTCGGCGTTCAGCTCCACCAGTTCGTTCACCAGGCCTGTGAGCTCGCGCAGCTCGGAGTCCAGCGCCCCCAGGACGCGGGCGCGCGTCTCGGCCGGCAACGTCTCGTGCCGGCGCAGGATGTCCACGTTGGTCCGCAGGCTTGTCAGTGGGGTCCGAAGCTCGTGGCCGGCGTCCTCCGCCAGGTGCCGCTGCTGGGCCCGGAGCTGGGCCAGGGAGCCCAACATGACCGAGAAAGCCCGGCTGAGCCGCCCGGTCTCGTCGGCGGAGCCCACCTCGACCTGGACATCGAGACGACCGGTCGAGGCCACCCGCTCGGCCGCGAGCGCCAGGTGGCGAAGAGGGCGAACGAGGTGCCGGGCGAAGAGCCAGCCGACGGCGGCGGCCACCAGCACTATGGCCACATCGAGCAGGCCGAGGCGCAGGCGCAGCGACCCGAGCAGGGCGGCGTCCTCACTCGTGTCCCGCCCAAGTTGCACTGCACCGCCGCCGGGCAGCGGCTCGGTGAGCACGCGGTACTCGCTTTTGCCTACTCCTTCGGTGCGCAGCCACGCAGCGCCTCCGTAGCGTGCTATCTGCCGATCGCGCCCCAGGACGGGAAGGAGTACCTGGCCCTGCACGCGGGCCAGGTTGCCATCGGGGCGGACGTACTGCACGGCCACCAGGCCGAGGGCGCCGAGGGGCCCCTGGCCCCCCATCATCTGGCTGGCCATGGGGATGCCGCCCCCCTGGCCCATCATGGCGGTCCCCGGTCCCATTGCCGAGGTTGCCGACACGACTCTGGCCGCCGCTTGGGTGAGCGAGTCGTCGACCTCGGAGGCAAGGCGGCCAGACGTCGAGGTGTAGGCAATGGCTGCCGCCGTTGTGGCGGCCACGGCCGAGAGCATGGCCAGGGCCACGGCGAGGCGTGTCCTTAGGGTCACGGCGCTCGCAGGCTGTAGCCGACGCCGCGGACGGTGCGTATCAGCTGGGGTGCACCGTCGTCGCCCAACTTGCGACGCAGGTAACCGATGTAAACAGCCAGGTTCTTCGAATCAGGGCCGAAGTCGTAACCCCATATCTGCTCGTATATCGAGCCCTGGGCGAGAACGACGCCCGCATTTCTCATCAGCAGGTGCAAAAGGTCGAACTCGGTCTTGGTCAACTCGACCTCTCGTTCGCCTCGCCACACCCGGCGCGCCGTCTCGTCGAGACGGAGGTCGGCGACGACCAGCGCAGCGCTGGGCTCCTCGTACCTGGTACGGCGCAGTAGCGCCCGCAAGCGCGCCAGCAGCTCGTCCAGCGAGAAGGGCTTGCTGAGATAGTCGTCAGCCCCGGCGTCCAGCCCCGAGATGCGCTCGGAGACCTCCGAGCGGGCGGTGAGAATGAGCACGGGCGTGCGGTCCTGGCGCGAACGCATGCGCCGGCATACGGAAAGGCCGTCCACTTCGGGCATGCCGATGTCCAGCACGACGGCGTCCGGGCGGCTCAGCCCGACCTCCTCCAGCGCCCTGGCCCCGTCCGGCACGGCGACAGCCCGGTAGCCCTCGAGCTCGAGAGCGGTAACGAGCGAGTCGCGCGTGGAACGGTCGTCGTCGGCCACGAGGATGAGCGGGGCCTCGGCCTGTACCACCAGCCCATTGTGCCCGAAAGCAGTAAGAGCCGGGTGAGACGGGCCTGCCCGGCGACGAACCCATCGTCGGTGCGCCGGCCCCAGCGCGGTTGCAACCGCCGACCCGGCGAGCCCGCTCACCAGCCCTGCCGGGCGGGGAACCGCCTGGCCTGTTCTCCGCCGTTCTCGTTCTAACCGGGCCCTTACCCTGGCCAGGCAGTGCGCTTACCGGGGAGCCTTAGCGTCGTTGACAGAAAGGAGCTGGAGAAATGAACAAGGCAAGCTCGAGAAGGAAACTGGCAGGTTCGGGGCTGGTGCTGGTGGCGGTACTGGCAGGCGCAGGCACGGCGGCGGCTCTCGTGGCCGGCAGCCCCAGCGCGCTCGCCGCTCCCGTCGTGCCGGCGGCCACCACGACTACGACTGCTCCTGGAGCCGGCGTGGGCGCCAACAGCACCATGCCCATGAGCTCGGTCCTGCAAAAGCTGGTCGCCAACGGGACCATCACCCCGGCTCAGGCCACTGCGGTGCGCAATGCGCTCCTGGAGGACATACGCAGTTGGCGCTCGACGGGCGGCGCCCAGATGATGCAGCGTGGCGGCATGTGGGCAAGTGCCCTGAGCCAGTTGGTCACGGACGCCACGATCACCCAGTCGCAGGCAACGGCGATCACCAAAGCCATGGTGGCCCGGGCCGAGGAGTTCTGCGGCACAAGGTGGGCCGACAGGACCGGTTACGGGATGATGGGCGGAGCTACCGGCTCGATGATGGGCTGGGGCACCGCCACGACGGGCTCGGCGTCCTCGACCCCCTGGGGAGGCTCTTCGATGATGTGAGGTGGCGATCGGCCGCCGTTATAGGGGTGGGGGTAAGGGCCGTCCGAGCGGTGGCGAGGTGACCTAAGGCCCTACCCCCCAGGGGTACGGAACCCGGACGCTGGAAGTGACCACCGGCGCTGGCTGCCGGCACAGAGGAGGTCCGACGGTGATGTTCTGGTACGCGAACCATTGGGGTTGGTGGCAGAGCGCCTTGAGCCTATTGGTAATGCTGGGCTTTTGGGGTTTGGTGGCCTGGGGCGTCTACGCCGTTGCCCGGGGCCCGCAGCGGGCGCAGCCGTCGAACAACCGCCAGGACGCTGTGAGCATTCTCGACGAGCGCCTGGCCCGGGGTGAGATAGACCAGGAGCAGTACAGGGAGGTGCTGGGGCTGATCCGGACCGGCGGTGGTCCCGCCGCAGCGGGCTGGGGCCAGCCATGACGAAGACAAAGCGGGGCACAGACGCCGGCCATGCCGGGAGCGCCCACTGCGCCGGCCACGCCATCCCAGCACCGGACGGCCCTGGCCAGGCACTGCGCCCTGTCCGGGGCTACGCCTCGGGTAAAGACGACTACCTGTCCCGGCTCAAGAAGATCGAAGGCCAGGTACGGGGGCTTCAGCGCATGGTCGAGGCCGACAAGTGGTGCCCGGACATCGTCACCCAGGTCAGCTCGGCTACGCGGGCCTTGCAAGAGGTCGCCGTCGGGCTCTTGAACGACCACCTGCGCCATTGCGTTCTCGGAGCCGCCAATGCCCCCAACGGCGACCCCGAGCGCCTCTTGGACGAGGTGGCCGGTACCATCCGCCAGGTCGTGCGGCTCTGAGGTCCTGGGCGGTGACGGCTGAGAACGGGCGTGCCCTGTCCCCCCGGGACCGGCCATGGGGCAGTTCGGCCGCGACATCTCGGCAGTAGATCATCTGCAGGCCAGCGAGGGCACCGAGTTGACCCCCGACCAGGTACCAGCCCCGCCGAACTGGGTGCTGCCCCCGGCCGCGACGCTCCCGTTGTAGCTCATGTTGGTCGCCGTCACGTCCGGGCCCGACTGCGACACGTTGGCGTTGTACGCACTGGGGACGGAGACGGTCTGGCCGTCGGCGTAGGTCCAGGTGACAGTCCAGCCCGTGATCGGGGCCGAGCCCGTGTTGGTGACCGTGACGACCCAGGTGAACCCGCCGGCCCACTGGGAGCTGACCTGGTAGGTGGCGCTGCAAGAGCCGGTGGCGGCGGTCGTGGTCGTGGTAGTCGGCGGAGAGCTCGGAGCCAGCACGAGCGGGTTGGAGAACGGGCTGAGGAAGCCTCCACCCGAGGTTGTCTGTGCCGCCTGCACTTCCAGGGTCAAGGGGCTGGCGCAGGAATGCCTCAGCGTGAGCGTCAGGAAGCTCGCAGGTGGCCCTCCCTCGACGGACCCGACTTCCTGGCCAGGGCCAGCTGTTCCCATCAGGTACACGCCGTAGTACCCGACCAGGTAGTTGCCGTCAGCGTCACGGCTGTTGGACGGCGTCCAGCTCAGGTCGACACGGACGGAGCGCTTGGCAGAGCACTGGGCACTACCGGCGAGGCCGGTCGGAGCGGGAAGGGCCGCTGAGGACACAGCCTGTGAACTGGCGTCGGCAGACGCTGCGAACTGCGCCGCGGCCAGACCGGTCATCGCCAGCACGCCGAGGAGAGCTACCGCTGCCGAGCGCAGAGCTGAAGAGGCGACCCGGACAGACCACCGGGGCCGCGCCTGCGCCACAGGCCTCGAGGCGGGAGGCGATGACGGCCTTCGGGACGTGTTCTTGGTCATAGTCGAGCCAAACGTCTCCATCGGCAGGTCCGACCCTCGGGTTGAACGCTGGGCTCCCACTGGTCCCGACGCCCGCCGTGCGGGCCGTCGAGCGCCGCGTCGGCAAAGGCGCTAAGAGCCGGCTCGCGAGTAGATCTCGACAGCTCGGGATGGCGAGCCTGTCACGATGTAGAGGTCTCCGCTCTCGGAGAAGCCCAGGTTCTCCACGTCGGCTGCCACCCTGGTCCGGGCCAGCAGAGCCCCGTCGGCAGACCACAGGTCCACGGTGCTGCCGCTCGCAACTGCGACCATTGTGCCGTTGGCGTCCAATGCCGTCCGGGGACGTCCAGGCCCCGAGGCTCCCAGCGCCCACCGCCCGAGCACCGAGCCATCGGCCCCGCACAGCACCACCTCGCCGTCCCCGGCCAACACCAGCTGCCCGCCGGCTCCCCAGGCCACGGCACCCCACACCCCGGTTGGCAGAGCCGCCACGGCCTGACCCGAGCGACCGTCGACCACACGGGCTGCGCCGCCTGCGATGGCCACCAGGCCACCGCCCACCGCCACGTCCGGGGGGCCGGTCAGCTCGCCCCCCTCGTCGAGGACGGCCAGCAGGCGCTCCCAGCACCCGTCCACCAGCAGCAGGCGGTCGCGCGGGGCAGGTGGCTCGGGCACAGTGCCTGCCCTTTCCCGGGGTTTACGGTAAGTGGCTCGCACTACCGCCGCCGAACCGTCTGCCAGCCACTCGACGCGGCGGGCTGCGAAGCGCTCGGGGAAACCGGCCGCTTCCCCGTCCAGTTGCCCGACGAGCACTTCGGGCTCGCCCTGCAAGTACTCCGCTGGGGAGCCATCGGCCACGACGAAGCGCCCAACCCGAACAGTGCCATCGGCGTCAACAGAGGGGGCCCCGTCTACGTAGCCAGGCACCGGCACGCTACGTTCCGGCGAGCGGCCGCTCCATAGGTGCAGCAGCCCGGTCTCGGCCATCGCCCAGCGCTTCCCGCCCAGCGGGCCGCCCAGCGCCCGGCCCCAACCGTCGCCCTCCAACCGCTCCACCAGTGCCAGCGGGGCCACGACGGCGTCGCTCACGCCAGCACCTGCAACGCAAGCTCCACCTCTGTTGCCCTCTTGTCCACGAGGTCGAGCACGTCCAGCGCCGGGTCGAAGTGAGCGTCCACGCCAGGCACCTCGGGCACGGCCGCCCGCTCGGGCCGCTTCGGGCGGCCCGGGGCCGTGGCGCCCTTCTTCTTGACCGCCGCCAGTGCCGGCAACCCGGGCAGCTCTGGCACCTCCGGCACCTCGGGGCGCTTGCCCGGCACCGGCGGGAACTTGGCCCTGCCGGCCACCTTGGGGACCTTGGGGATGAGGTCCCTGGGGCCTTTGCCTGCGGGCACCTCCGGGACTGCCGGCACCTTGGGCAACCCGGGGACCAGAGGGACGGCCGGCCTGGCAACGGTCCGGAGCACGGCCTTGCTGTCGGCGTTGTTGTGGTCGAGCCAGCCGACGAGGGCGGCGATGAGCTGGCCCTTGCCGAGCGGCGTGCCCTCCACCAGCGGCTTCATCAGACCGCCGGCCACAAGGCGCTCGACGTCGAGGAGGTCGGAGGCGGTGCGCGCTGTCCACCCGCCGGACTCGAGCTCCACCGCCACCCTCCCGATCTTCGAGGCGTCGACCTTCAGGGCGATGAGCTGGTGCAGGACCAGGTGCATGTCGCTGCGAGCAGAGGCGGTGGGCGGCCTGGTGAGGAGTGCTTCGAACACCGGCTTGACCATCCATACCGGCGCCTCCAAGGCGACCTCGCACTCCTCGACCCGGCACTCGGTCGGGTGCTTCAGCGCCGACAGCCCGTGGGCTGCCCCCGCGTACCAGTTGATTATGCTCCCCAGCCGGTCGTTTTTCTGCTGGGAGAAGATCACCGCGTAAATGGACTCGATCAGTACGTCGTCCCAATCCTTCGAGCCCTCTTTGGAACGGTCGCGGATCGCTTTCAACGCTTTGACTGGCTCTGCGGCCCACGCTTCGAGGGCCGCCCGCAGCACGCCGGAGGGCTTTTTGCCGTGACGGGCGTACTCGAGCTTGGAAGCCGTGACTTTCGGGTCATCGGGGGAGACGAGGTCGAGGGACCCCTTCGAGTCCATCAGCTCCACCTGTGCGATGGAGGCGTTCGCGCCCAGGGACGAGACGTTCTTGCCCTTGGCCATGGCCCGCTGGCCCATGTAGGTCGCCAGGCTCGGGTTCTGCTGTATGAGCGCGAGGATCTCCTTGCGGGCCCCCGGGCGGTCCTTGGCCTTCAGAGCACCGACCACGTTGGAGTTGGTGAGACAGGCGTTGAACACGATGCGCCGCTTGGTGTCCACGGTCTTCTTGGCGGTCCCGCTGCCGACTTCGCGGGTGGCCTGGTCGTCCATGTTGTCGAGAATGGAATCGAGCAGGTCGATGGTGGCCTTGTCCCTGGTACCGACGTCGTCGAGGGTATCGACGTCGAT
>JAKACE010000508.1 GCA_021821705.1 Actinomycetes bacterium
CATCGAGAGGACCGTCACCGCTGCTTGCGCGCTGGCCGACGCCTACCTGGCCCAGCGCGACCGCGTCGGGTTGGTGAAGTTCGGAGGCTGGCTACGCTGGCTCCGGCCGGGCCTCGGCAGCCGCCAGCACTACCTGGTGGTCGAAGCCCTGCTGGGTACGGACGCCGCTCAGAGTGCCGTCTACAGGGGGTTGGACGTCCTGCCCCCGCACACGATCCCGCCGGCATCGCTGCTCGTCCTCCTGTCGACTCTCGAGAGCCCCTCATCGGGGGCGTCGATGGTCGAGCTGCTACGCCGGGGCTTCGACCTGGCGGTCCTGGAGGTGGAGCCGCCGACACACCGGTCCATGCTGGCCGCCCCCCTGGACGGCGCTGCATTGGCCCTCTGGCGGGCGCGCCGGGAGGCCAACCGGGCGGGGCTGCGCTGGGCAGGGGCCCCGGTAGTCCCCTGGGCCGTCGGGCAACCGCTGGCGGAGGCCTTCGAGGAGCTGGCCACCTGGACGCGCCGTGGCCGGTGAAGGGCGGCGCGGCGGGCTCCCGGCTGGGCGTTGGGCGGCCGCAGCCGAGGCGGCCCGCATGCGCCGCTGGCCCGAGCCTCGCTCGGCCGCCGCTGGCGTGGCCAGCGCGTGCGCGGGTGGAGGTTGGGCCGTAGCCGCCAGTCCCAGGCTGGCCGGCGCCCTCGTGCCCCTCGCTGTGGTGGGAGCGCTGCTCGTCGCGGGCGCAACGGTCGCCCGGCACCTGCCCACAGCTGCCGGGGGCCTCGGGCTGCTGGGCCTCGCCTACCTGGCCGGGCGGGCCGGTCGGCCGGTGTCCGTGCTGCCGGCGGCCGGGTTCGGCTGCCTGTTGCTGCTGGCGGCCGAACTGGTGGCGCTGTCGTCGGAGCTGGCGGTCCGAAGCGACTGGTCGGGCCGGGCCCTGGTTGAGCGCGCCGGGGCGATCGCCGCCGTGGTCGGCGGTGCCCTACCGCTGGCCTGGCTGGCCGGGGAGGCCGGGTTGGCCCGCCTCGGCTCGGCCCTGCCCGTGGTCGTCGCCGGTGGCGGAGGCCTGCTCGCGCTGGTCGGGCTGGTCGCCCGCCAGGCGCGGCGCTGAACCGGGCGCCTGCCGGCCCGGTGGTCGTCCGCCCGGCCGTCGTCCGCCCGCCCGTCGTCCGCCCGCCCGTCGTCCGCCCGCCCGTCGTCGGTGCTCAACTACCCTGCAGCTGTGGTCGGGACCAGCGGGCGCGCCGGGACGGGGGATCTACCTCCTGGGATGCAGGCCCTCGCCGAGGATGCCGCAGGCTGCACGCGTTGCCGTCTGGCTGCTACCCGCACCAATGTCGTGTTCGGGATGGGCCGTCCGAGGGCGGGCCTGGTCTTCGTCGGCGAGGCGCCGGGCGAGCAGGAGGACCTGCAGGGCCTCCCCTTCGTCGGACGCTCGGGGCAGTTGCTCGACCGCCTCGTACTGGAGGAGATGGGCCTGACCCGAGAGGACTTCTACATAACGAACACGGTGAAGTGCCGCCCACCCGGCAACCGGGATCCCATGCCGGACGAGATCGAGCTGTGCTCGCCGTTCCTCGACCGTCAGCTCGAATGGCTCGACCCTCGGGTGGTGGTGACCTTGGGCAACTTCGCCACCCGCCTGCTGCTCGGCACGACCGAAGGCATAAGCCGCACGCGGGGCCGCACCTACCCGTACCGCAACGGCCATCTGGTCCCCACCTTCCACCCTTCGGCTGCCCTGCGCGGCGGTGGGCAGGTGGTGGCCCAGATGCGAGCCGACCTGGTGCGGGCGAAAGAGGCGCTGGTGCCCACGGGCCACGACGGCGGCGGGCGGCCTTGACGGCGGGGACCGACGCGGGCGGGGCGCAGAGGCGGTACCCGGGGGAGCCCCTGCAGGTGCTGGCGTGCACGGAAGCCGACATGGCCAAGGTCGGAGCCGCCGTGGCCGGAGCCCTGAGAGCCGGGGACACCGTCCTGCTCGGTGGTGACCTGGGCGCAGGCAAGACCACCATGACCAAGGGCATGGCGGCGGCACTGGGGGTCGAAGGCCCGGTGACGAGCCCGACTTTCGTGCTCGTCCACAGCTACCGCACCTCCAGAGGGTTCGACCTCCTGCATGCCGACGTCTGGCGTCTCGAGCAGCTCCAGGAGGTGGTCGACCTGGCCATCCCGGAGCTTGTCGAGGAGGGCGCGGCCGCCGTCGTCGAGTGGGGCGAGCGGGCCGCCCCCGCTCTCGACCATGACTGCCTGAGGGTGACCATCGACTTCGGGGACGGGCAGCAGGGGAGCCCCGTACCCGGCGGCGCACCGGGCCAGGAGGCGCAGGGGCCGGCTCGCCGGCAGAGTGGCCCCGGCTGGGCCCAGCCCGGGGCCGATGGTACGCGTTCGGTCGTGCTCGTGCCGGCCGGTCCGAGCTGGGAGGAGCGCCTGGATCACCTCGAGGCGGCCCTGAACGCCTCCGGGCTGCGGCCTCAGCGGGCGGGGGCCGCCGCCGGCGCCGGTCAGCCGGGCGCGCCGGCCCCGGCCGGCGGACGTGTTGAGCCAGGCGACGGGCTCGGAGGCAGAGGAGGTGGGCCTTGACCGTGCTGGGAATAGATACGG
>JAKACE010000509.1 GCA_021821705.1 Actinomycetes bacterium
GCGGCCGCGGGTGTGAGCCGGCGCCCCGGCCGGCGGCGGCGTAGGCAAACTTGCAGGCGTGGCGTCAGGCACGCCTTCCAGCACCGCAGCTCCCCGGGGTGCCGGTGCCAGCCCCTTTCCTGCTAGTCCGGCGCTGCCGCTACATTGCCGGCCAGGAGGTTGTGATGAGAATCCGCACGCTGGGCAAGACCAACCTGCAGGTGTCAGAGCTTGGCTACGGTGCCTGGGGCATCGGCAAGCACATGTGGCTGGGCGCAGAGGACGACGAGTCGATGCGCTCCCTGCGCCGGGCCCTGGACGGGGGCGTCAACTTCATCGACACCGCCCTCGCCTACGGCGACGGCCACAGCGAGAACCTGGTGGGCCAGGCCGTGCGCGCCTCGGGTGGCACTGTCTATGTCGCTTCCAAGATCCCCCCCAAGAACATGCAGTGGCCGGCTCGGCGGGGGGTACCGGCCTCGGAGGCCTACCCGGCCGACTGGGTGATCGAGTGCACAGAACGCAGCCTGGCCAACCTCGGTCTGGACACCATCGATGTCCAGCAGTTCCACGTGTGGGATGACAGCTGGGCCCAACAGGGCGACTGGGTGGATGCGATCGACCGCCTGCGCACCGAGGGCAAGATCCGTTATTTCGGTGTGTCGATCAACGACCACCAGCCCGCCAACGCCATCGATCTGGTCAAGTCGGGCCTTGTCGACACCGTCCAGGTCATCTACAACGTCTTCGACCAGAGCCCCGAGGACGAGCTCTTCCCGGCGGTGCTGGAGCACAACGTCGGGGTGATCGTCCGGGTGCCCTTCGACGAGGGATCGCTCACCGGGCGCATATCGCCCGAGACTCATTTCCCCGAGGGCGACTGGCGCAACGGCTACTTCGGCGGCGACCGCCGCCAGCAAGTCTGGGACCGGGTGCAGGCCTTGCTGAAGGACATGGACATCCCGCTCGAGCGCCTGCCCGAGGTGGCCCTGCGTTACTGCCTCTCGCACCCGGCCGTCTCCACCGTCATCCCGGGCATGCGCTCGCTGCGCAACGTCGAGGCCAACCTGAGCGCCGAGAGCCTGGGCCACCTGTCCAGCTCGGAGCTCGAACTGCTGCGCCGGCACCGCTGGGTTAGGAACTTCTACCAGGCCCCCTGACGGGCCCAGTCCCGGGCCGGGTGGGCCGCGATTGGCGGCCGCCACCCACCCGCTCCCCGGGGCCCCCTGGCCGGGTCACCGCTCCATCAGGCGGTGCCTGTCGGCGAAAGCTCGCTCGCTGACCTCGGGCGCCACGCCGGCCGCCTCCAGGGCCGTACCCAGGTCGGCGCGGAGCTCGGCGCGCGCCCAGCCACTGCAGGCAGCCAGCCGATCGGCGGCCGAGAGAGGGTACGGATAGCCAGGGAAGGCGGCGTCGTTGCTCAGAGCGCAGAGCCCGCCCAGTACCGCTTCGGGAGCCGGCCCGATGGGCAGGTCGACCCTGAAGGCGAAAGGGGCGTCGGGATCGAGCCTCGCCACGACAACGAGCAACCCCGGCCCGAGCTCCCGTCGCCGGGTGCCCACCGGTGCCCACCAGCGCGCCCGGGTGCCGAGCACTTTCTCGGCCTCCAGCTCGAGCCGGCCCACCAACGGGGCGTTGCCGCGGGCCAGTGAGCTGTGCTTGGTCACCCCGACCAGGGTCACGCCCCGCGTCGTGGCGCGCTCTAGGAGAGCCCCCAACCACTGCGCCGCCACCCGCCAGTCAGGCTGCAGGTCGCCGTCCACCAGCACCACTCCGCCCGGCTCGGCGAGCTCGACACTGTCGGCGACGAGCGCCCACTCCGACCAGTCCCTCAGGAGGTTGAGATCGACCGGCGCGGTTTGGGCGACGGGCGCGGCTGTCTCGGCCAGGGAACGTCGGGCCTCCGGGCCGCCGTCGGTTCCCGTCAGGACGTGCACGGAGACCCCCGTCTGCTCCTCCAGGGTGCAGGCACCGGCCTGCCAACGGGTACGGGCGGCCCGCGTCACGGCCACCTGGACGCAGCGGGCGTCCGCCACCAGGGCCTGGCCACCGTCGACAGCCCAGCAGTCCGGCGGGGCGGGCATTGGCTCGAGCGGCCTGGGCGACACCTCCTCCATGAACTCGAGGTCACCGCCGGACGGGTCGGTGTACTCGTCATGCTCACCAGTGAGGATCCGGGCCAGGCGCTGTGCCGCCTGGTCGAGAGTGGGCACGGCACGAATGATAGCGACCCGGGTTGTTAGGCCGGCCAACAGGCACAATGGTTGTCATGCCTCGGTCGATCTGGAGCGGGTCAATAAGTTTCGGGCTGGTCAACGTGCCGGTCAAGCTGACCACGGCCACGTCCCCCAAGGACGTGCGCTTCCACCAGCTGCACGCCGCTGACGGCGGCCGGGTCAACCAGAAGCGGGTCTGCTCGCTCGACGGCGAGGAGGTCGACTACTCCGAGATCGTGAAGGGCTACGAGATCCACAAGGGCCAGTACGTCGTGGTGGAGCCGGAGGAGCTGGAGTCCCTGGCCCCCGAGGCGAGCCGCAGCATCGACATCGAGGAGTTCGTCGACCTGGCCGATATCGACCCCCTCTACTTCGAGCACAGC
>JAKACE010000510.1 GCA_021821705.1 Actinomycetes bacterium
ACTACCACGACCGGGAATGGGGGCGGCCGGTGGGCGACGACCCGGCCGTGCTCGAGAAGTTGTGCCTGGAAGGCTTCCAGAGCGGGTTGTCCTGGCTGACGGTGTTGCGCAAGCGCGACAACTTCCGCAGGGCCTTCGCCGGTTTCGACGCCGAGGCCATGAGCGCGTTCGGGCCGGCTGAGGTCGAGGCCATGCTCTCGGACGCATCACTCATCCGTCACCGGGCCAAGATCGAAGCCGCCATCACCAACGCCAGGGCGACCACCCGGCTGCACGATAAGGGCCTCTCGCTTGCCGGGCTCATCTGGTCCTACGAGCACTGGGAGACGCCGCCAGGCAAGCCGGCCGGGCTCGGAGCGACGGATGGGCCCGACGGCGGCCGGGGCGCGGACGTCCGCAGCGGCGGCGGTGGCCGCCGGGGCGGTGGGGCAGGCCGGCCCATCGGTGGCGAGCCGGCGGCGGTCGGTGACCAGGGCCCGGGGAGCATGGAGGATGTCAGTCCGTGGTCGCCTGCCTCCAGAGCGCTGTCACGCCAGCTCAAGGGGCTCGGGTTCAGTTTCGTAGGGCCGACAACGGTCTATTCGGCGATGCAGGCCCTGGGGGTGGTCAACGACCACCTCCGGGGCTGTTGGGTGCGCGAGCAGGTGGAGAGGCAGAGGGCCGAGTTCGTGCGCCCGTCATGGCGCGCCTGAGCTCGCGAAAGCCGGTGGGCCGTGGGCGGGCCCCCTCGGGGCCGAGACCTCTTGGGCGGACGGGCCCCTCGGGCCCCGGCTGGTAGAGGGGCTGGCTCAGGCGCTCATGTCGACGGCGCGCACCCGCTCTGCCGGCACGGTTACCACGACCCGGCTCTCGCCGGGGGCATCGTGCTGGCGCAGGTCGGCTCCGTACTTACCCCCGACCTTGTCGGCGAAGGTGTAGTCGGGGTCGGCCTCGACCCGCGCCGCGCCCCGGATCTCGAGGTACCGGTACGGGTTGGCCGGGTCGACGATCACCAGGCTGCAGGACGGGTTGCCGGTCAGGTTGGCGGTCTTCTGGCGGCTGGTGTTGAGCGACAGGCGCACCTGGTCACCGTCGGCCAGGAACCACACCAGGCTCTGCTGGGGCCGTCCATTGGGCCCTACGGTCGCCAGCGTGGCGACCTGGGCACCCATCAGGTCCCGGAACTGATCGGGTATCGGTTGCATGGGCGCTTTCTACCGGCCCCGGGGCAGTAACGGCCCCGCTCCTCGCCGCCGGCCCGGACGGCGTCCCTGCCTGCCCAGGGCCGCTCGGGCCGGCACCCCCCTGAGGACCGCCAAACTCGCAGGCCCTCCAGGTCAGGACGGATGGCCTGCCCGGTGGGCCGTCGGCGGCGGGGCGCGGTGCGCCGACGCGGAGGTGGCCGCCGGCCGCAGGGCGCTGAGCACCTCGCGGGCCCATTGCGCCGGCTTCCAGCTTGCAGTGCCAGGGCAGGCGGCCAACCGCAGCTCCAGGGGGACCAGCACCGCCTGCTGTAGCTGGTGAAGGTCCCCCGGCCCGGTGAGGCGGAGCACCTCTCCTGCGAGGTATGAGCGGGCCTGGCGCCAGACGTCGGCCCGGTCGCTCCCGGCGTCGCTGTCGGCCTCGAGCTCGCCGGCACCGGCATGGGCCAGCAGATTGGTCCAGGCCCACACGGGCACCTGCTGGCCCCTCCACTCGATCGCCTCGGCCAGGTGCCCCTTCATGAAGGCGTCGATGTCGGGGACAACCTCGGCAGCGGCGACGCGGGCCAGCCTCCGGGCAAGCAGGGCCCTGCTGACAGCCCTTGCCTTGTCCATGCGGAAGTGCGCCACCTTCTCACCGTCCTTCCTGGCTCAGCGACCGACCTGCGACACCAGGCGTCCTGCGCCGCCCCTGCAGCCTGTGTTTTCGTACTGCCAACGGTGCCTGGGGCCCGGTGGCCCGGTTAGGGCCCAGTGGTCAGCACTGCCGAGGTTACGGTCCACCTAAAGGCCGGGCCAAGGGCCGAAGGTCCCCTGTGGCGCGGCCGGGTTTGCCGGTGGCGGCGCCGCAGTCCCGGGATGGCCGGTCGAGCCGGAGGGCCGTCAGGCCACCCTCATGCCGGTGCGCTCACGCACCTGGCGCATGATGCCGGTCCATCTGGCAATGCACATGATGCCCAGACCGGAGAACACAACCAGAGCGAAGACGTACATCTCGCACCTCCTAGCAAGGCAGGTGCTGCCCTCGGCCGAGCGGGCACTGCAAGCAATTGCCCGAAAAGCTCCGAGTTGTTGGCACATTTTACCGTTCCGAAATCTGTCTCATCTGTCACTCCCGACGAGATCAGGCTTGGGAGCCACCTGTTGCCGGGTGGCGGTGACGGTCCTACCCGGGCCGTTAGACCCGGTGCCGTCTTCGCAGTTCATAGACGACCACCTGCCCGAAAGCATGAACTTGTCGTCTCCCTGCGCTTTCACCAGCTGACGCTGGTCGGCTCCCGCCCCACTGGCGGTACCGGTAGTGCCGTACGCCTCGACGAGGCCGGCCAGGTTGGCTGCGGCGTTGAGGTCCCGGTCGATGACCAGCCCGCAATGCTCACAGCGGTAGGTGCGCTC
>JAKACE010000511.1 GCA_021821705.1 Actinomycetes bacterium
GCTCACGTTCGACGCCGGCACCGGTGTCGTAGCACCACAGCGCCGTGGCAGGGTCGTCACCCGAAGGCGAGCGCAGGAAGAGCACCCTGTCCCCTCCCGGCGAGACGGTGAAGCTCCTGGGCGCCCCCAGACTGAACCTGCGGGTACGCGCCTGTTGACGCGGGAAGCTGTCTACCTGGGGGACCATCGTGCGAGGCACCTTATCCCGGCAGGCACCGCTGCTCAATCCCAACGCCCCGGGCTGGCAATGGCTCGCCGGCGGGCGCCCGCCGAGCCCCCGAACGGGCACGGGCGGCGACGAGGCAGCGGGGAGCAGCCGGCAACCGACCCGGGTGCGAGGCTCAGACCAGCGGTAGGCGCAGGTTGGGGTCGACCGGTGCGTCCAGGGGCGTCGGTCCGTCGGTACGCAACCTGTAGCAGGCCGTGGCCCCGATCATGGCCGCGTTGTCCGTGCACATGCGCCGCGACGGGATGAAGGCGGCCAGACCGTCCTCCCGGCACACGGCGGCTATGCGCTCGCGCAGCGAAGTGTTGGCGGCGACGCCTCCGCCTATGCATATCGCCTTGGCCCCGACCTCCCTCGCAGCCTTACGGGCCTTGGACACCAGCACGTCCACGACCGCTTCCTGGAAGCTGGCCGCCACGTCCGCCAGAGGGGCCCCGGGGTTGGCCCGCATGTAGCGCACGACGGAGGTCTTCAGGCCACTGAAGGAGAAGTCGTAGCCCTGGCCGGCCAGGCCGCGGGGAAAAGCGATGGCGTCGGCAGAGCCGTCCCGGCCGACGCGCTCGATCGCCGGGCCCCCGGGGTACCCGAGGCCGAGGAACCTGGCCACCTTGTCGAACGCCTCACCCGCCGCGTCGTCGATCGTCTCACCGAGGAGCCGGTACTCGATGCTGGCTTCGGCAGTGCCCGCCTGCATGCAGATGAGCATGGTGTGGCCGCCGGACACCAGCAACACGACGGTGGGGAGGCTGAGCGAGGGGTCCTCGAGGAAGGCGGCGTGCAAGTGGCCCTCCATGTGGTTGACCCCTACGAAGGGCAGCCCCCAGGCCCAGGCGTAGGCCTTGGCCGCGCTGGCGCCCACCAGCAGCGAGCCCACCAGGCCCGGCCCGACCGTCGCCGCCACGGCGGACAGCTCACCGGGCGCGGTGGCGGCTTGCTGCAGGGCCTGGCTAACCACGGGCCCGATCAGCTCCAGGTGGGCACGGCTGGCCACCTCGGGGACGACGCCGCCGAAGGCGGCATGCAGGTCCGTCTGGCTGCTCACGACCGAGGACAGAGCCACCCGGCCGTCCTCGACGACCGCCGCCGCCGTCTCGTCGCACGACGTCTCTATCGCCAGGACCCTCATAGCGCCTCTCCGATCAAAGCCAGGCGTGCGGCCACAGCAGGCGACGCCAGCTCGTGCAGCCACATCACCAGGCCGTCCTCATGGGTTTCGGGATAGTAGTTCGGGCGCACGCCTTCGGCGACGAAGCCGAAGCTGCGGTACAGCGCCTGCGCTTCCAGGTTGCCCATACGCACTTCGAGCGTCATCGACGAGCAGCCGCGGGCCAGTGCCTGCCTGACCAGGTGGGCCAGCAGGCGCGAACCCAGGCCCTGACGGCGCAGCTCGGCCGACACGGCGATGTTGGTCACGTGGGCCTCGTCGGCCACGAACATCAGGCCGCCGTACCCGACCAGCTTGCCGTCACGCTTCATGACCACGTAGTAGCGGTCGCTGCCGTGGGACAGCTCGCTGTTGAACACGCCCAGCGACCACGGCTTGGGGTGCGCCCTGTGCTCGGTACGGAGCACGGCGGGGAGGTGGCGGCGGCGCATCGGCTCGAAGGTGACACTGCCGTGCTGCCCCGTGCCTCCCGGGTCGGCCTGCGGCCCTGTCATGGCGCCGCCCGGACCTCCCCGACCCGACCGTCGACCTGGTCCCAGCCGATCCTCACGTCGGCCTGCCTCAGGTACAGCGGCCGTGGCAGCCGTTCAGGCACACCGCCCTGCGCCAGGCGGACCGCGCCCATCTCGGCCACCACCTCGGCCGATGGCCACATCTCGCCGGGCCCTGCCACCTCGGCGACGGATGAGATGAGCTCCCGGTAACGCCAGGCTCCGTCGCCGACGGCGAGCACGGGCACGGGTGAGCCCACCAGGGCGGCGGCCACCGCATCGGGCGGAGCGACAGCAGGGCCCCGCAGCTCGTGCAGCTGAGCACCATCTGCCTCGTACAGCGCCCAGTACACCTCGCCTCGGCGGGCGTCCACCAGTATGGCGAGACGGCCGGGCCGCCGCCGTTGAGGGTGAGCCAGGACGTCGAGGCTTGTCACTCCGACCACGGGCACGCTGAGGGCGAGACCGAGGGCGTTAGCCGTGGCCAGCCCGACGCGCAGGCCAGTGAACAGGCCCGGGCCGACGTCCACCGCCACCGCCTCGATGTCCGCCACGGCGGTGCCGGTCCGCTCGCATAGCTCCTGCACCAAGGGCATCACCACCTCGGCGTGCCTACGGCCCCCCACGATGCTCGCCGACGCCAACGGGCCACCGTCACCCCGGAGCGCCACACCGGCGCTGGAGGTC
>JAKACE010000512.1 GCA_021821705.1 Actinomycetes bacterium
AGCCGGGGCGTACGCCCCGCTCGCCCACTCAACTTTCGAGCGGCCCGCAACGTTCCGTCCACAAGGCGAGTAAGTGCACTTGCCGCCACCGGTCCCTGCCGAGGCCGCCACGACATGGCGCCCCTGAGCGTGCACTTGGCTGCGCCGCTCAGCCACGCCGGTACCGGTAGTGGCCGAATACCCGCCTGCTAGCGTCGTTTTTTCGGCCGGTACAGTTACGCCATATTGCCCCAGGCTGGGCGCAGGGCGGCGGCGCCCACACCCGGCCCGGCCGCCGCCGGTGCCCACAGCCTCGCCGGTTCCCCGTCCGGGCGCGCCAAGGGGACGCATGCAGACAAGCGAGCGAAGGCGGATCCGCACGGCTAAACCTTAGCGTTTTGCCCCCGGGTGCCCACAAGAGCTTTGGCCGGCCGTTGCTCCCCCGCCCTGGCGGGAAGCCCGCTGACCCACGGCGGCACGGCCCTCGAACGGGCGCTGAGCAGGCATCCCCACCTGTGCCGTACCCGGTGCTGGCGCATCCCAATGTTGGTGCCCTGCAGCAAAAAAACCCGCAACTTATCTGGTCTGCACGGGCGCCAGTGGAGCCAGCGCGGCACGGGTGGCGCCGGCGCACATGACGCAGGCACCGAAAACCGATGGCTCCGCTCAGTACCAGCGGGTTGCCCCGCGGGCCGGTGAGCTCCGCCTAGGCGTACCTCGGACCTGTCTTCGAAGGCACGCTCAGCCGGCGCAGCGAGGACGGGGCCCTGCGCGAACTGTTCACGGCGTTTGGGGCAGTGCGGCCGCATAGACCATCTCGGCCCTGCGGTCCGCCAACCGGCAGAGACCGCAGAGGGCGTCCACGACCTCCGCCAGCCGGTCCGGGTCGACCCCTTTCATCTCCTCGGTGGCGGACCACTTCTCCGCCGCCACCCGGCGCTGGGCCGGCCCCAGGCGGCAGAGCTTGCGCTGCAGTTCGGGACTGGTCCCGAGCACGACCCAGTCCCCGGTGCGCTCAGGGCCCGGGGCCGGCCGGCCGGCCGCCCCGTCGATGACCTGGTCGTAGGGCACCCCGGTGAGGATCTCCTCGAGGTTGCCCAGATGGACGACAGGTTCGACCTCGTTGACCGCCACCGTGCCGGCCTGGGCAGCCGGGCCGCCCGGTGCGAGCACGATGCCTGCGGCCGCCTCGGGCGAGGCGGCGACGAAATAGTAGAAGACGAGCCCCGTTGGCCCCTCCCAACCTTGCAATAGAGGTCCAGGCCCCTGGCCGGCACGGGCACCACCCGGGCCCATCGGCTGATGGGGTGCAACGGGCTCACCCGGACCAGCGCGGTGCGAAGCGTCCTGATCGGCCGGGACGACCTTGCCGTGGCGGGTACGCACCGGGATGTAGAAGTCGACCCGGGGCGCGACACCAGACGACTTACCGGCCAGCTTGCGGCTCTCGGCCCGGTCGAGGTGCTCCTCGTGGTAGCCGAGGCCTTCGAGCCACCTCACGACCTTGGGCCCGATCTCCTCGGTGAGCAGCCACGTAGCCAGCAGCTGGCCGGAACGGTCACGCAGCTCGAGCTCTCCGTACCCCGGGCCGCTCGTGTGCTGCATGAGCCACACGACGTGGTCCAGCCGCGCTCTCGTGACACTCGAGCGCAGCCCGTCCACCCGGCTGATGCGGACCTCGTCGTCCGTGGCCTCGAGCTCGGGCACCGAAAGCGCCTGCGCCTTGACCCGGCGCCACGAGGCCAGGGTGGGCAGGACGAGCAAGACGGCCACCGCGCCGGGCGCCACCCAGCGCACCGGGGACCTGGACAAGTGCCCGGTGCGCTGGGTGAGGGCGAACACCACCGCTGCGACCAGCAGCACCACGAGGACAGCGACCAGAATGCCGAACTGCATGTAGTACCGGCGGACCAGGGCCCGGCGCCGGCCCGGCCCTGCGGGCCAGCGGGAGCTCGCCGGCACGCTCACTGTCCCCACGCCGGCGCGGCAGGCCTGGGGACGGGTGGGTAGACCGGGGACGCGACAGCCGGGGGCGCAGCAGCGCTGGGAGTGTTGTAGTACGTGCCGGCACCACTGGCGAGGCCGGCCGGGACGACGTCCTTGGACCAGTTGTGAACGCGCGCCAAGACGTTTTTCTCCTCTGCCGCCTGGGCCGCAGCCTCGGCTTTGCTCACCAACCCCTGCCCGGTGGCAACCCGGCCCGTATACAAGCGCGAGTCCCGCTCCCCGGCCTGCCAGCGGCGCCACTGGGCGTCGGACAGCCCGGACGCCTTCTGGAGGCCCGCCACCTCGGGGACATCGACCTCATTTGCGCGCCAGAGCCGTCCCAGCCCGGCCCGGGACGCCAACAGGCCGCCCGCAGCGCCGAAGGCTGTCCCCACGGCCTCGTTCCGCCAGCTGAAAGGCTGGTCTGTCATCCACCCGTCGAGGGCCGTGGCCGCCGCTCCCGAGGAGGCGCCGAAGCCGACGTTGAGGAGCACATTGGCACCGGCCGTCTCGGCCACGTCGCCCAGCGGCCCCGCCGCCGCCCCTATCAGCGCTCCCATGGCCCCGTCCGCCACCACCTGGCCCCAGTCGATCGGCTG
>JAKACE010000513.1 GCA_021821705.1 Actinomycetes bacterium
GGACGTGATCCGCGAAAAGATCGACGGCACCGTCGGAGATTAGGTGCTATCGGGCGGCGGCCCGAGCCCCGGGCGGAATGCCCAATCTCGGGCGGTGCCCAGTGCCGTCGAGGAGAACTGGAGCCCGTGCAATACGGCGGGGACGGTTCGACACGCCAACGCCTCAGACGCGAGACATAACGGCGTCATGTCCTGACGGTCGAGGCGAGGGAAGCACGCCTAGTGCTTGGAGGTTTCACGACGCGCTTACGGGCTCGGCGATGGCAAGCGGGAGCCGCCCTCGGACCGAGGGGACCGCGGCCGCTCCGGCGGCGCTCGCCACTACCCAAGCGCCAGCGACCAAGAGCACAACGTGGGTACCAAACTTGTCCGCTGCAACGCCGGCCAAGGCCATCCCGACCGGGACGCCGACGAGCCCGCCCAGGGTCACGAACGAGGACGCACGCGACAACAAATGATCGGGGACGTTCACTTGCCGGCACGTCGAAGCCAGCGTGTTGCAGACAGACGCCTGTAGCCCAGCCGCCGCACCGCTGGGCAGGACCAGCCAGAGCGACATCGGCACCGCCAGCACCAAGAGCAGTGGCGCCATGGCCGTGCTGACGGCGAAGGCGGCCAGCATGGGCCTGGCTGGGTGCCAATGGAGCGCCACCCAACTGCCGGCGAACGCCCCCACCGCGTAGCTGATGGCGATCGCGGACCACGCCGGCGCCCCTCCCAGGTACCTCTCGGCCACCAGAGGCCCGAGGACGAAGAACGGGGAGAGGGCGATGGTGTTGAACAGCGACACATGGGCGACGTCGGCGAGGAGCCAGGGGCACTCCCTTACTGCCCGCCAGCCCTCACCGACTTCGCCGAGCAGGCGCCGGCCCTTGCTCGGCGGGGCCGCCAGCGCGGGGGAACGGACCAAGGCGAGGCTGAGGGTGCTGGCCAGAAAGCTGAGCGAGTCGACCGCAAAAGCCGCTCCCGGACTGAGGACCGCCACCAACGCCCCCGCTGTGGCGAGCGCCGCCACTTGGGTGACGGCCTTGGACATGGTCAAAAGGGAATTGGCTTGCTGGACCTGCCCCTGCGGGGCGAGGTTGGCGACGAGGCCGCTCGCCGCGGGGGCGAACATGGCCGAGCCAAAGCCGGCACAGGCTTGGAGCAGGCCGAGGGCTAGCACGCTCGCGTGCCCTGTGATGAGCAAGGCGGCCGTGACGGCCTGCACCCCGGCCCGGCCTGAGTCGGTTGCGAGCAGGACCAGGCGTCGCGGGTAGCGGTCACCGGCGACACCCCCGAACACGGTGAAGGCGATGACCGGGAGCTGGGCGGCCAGCAGCACCAGCCCGAGGCTCGACGCATCATGGGTGAGGGCCAGGACGGCGAAGGCGAGCGCGACTGAGGACATGGCGTTCCCTGCGCCTGAAAGCGTCTGGCCCGCCCAGTAGAGCCGGAACTGGCGGTCGCCCAGCACCCCCGCTCGGCGCGTGGCCCGTCCCGCACCAACTCCAGCCCTCACTGGGTGGGCCTGATGGGCATCGTAAGGACGGTCAGCGTGCCGGTGTCGGCGGAGCGCAGCGTCAGAGGCCGGAGCGCGTCGCTGGCCTCTACGACCACGTCCGGCCCCACCATTACTGCGAGGGCTTCAGCCACGAAGCCGGCATTGAGGGTCATCGAGAGCGGCGGGCCGTCCCAAGTGGCTCCCACCGCCGTCTGGCTCCCGGCCGAGCCGACGACTAGGGCACCGGGGGTGAAGTCCAGCCTCGCCATTTCGTCTGCCACGGCGAGGAGCGCATCAGCCAGGGCGCGTACGCCGGCTACCGCCTTGTTGCCCCTCGGGTTGCCGACGAGGACGGCCCGATAGTCGGGGAAGCTCCCCTCCTGTGCCTCCACGGCAACTGCGACGCCGTCAGCAGCCACTTCGAGAGGGCCGCCTGGTTGCTCAGAAATCTTGACGGTGCCGGCGCCGGCAATGGACGAGCGCAGCTCCTCGGCCTCCTGGAGGGGGAGGAAGCCCTCTAGGTGAGCTGTTTCCTGACCGTCGTCCAGGACGAGGTCTCGGACTGCCAGGCGGTAGCTGTCGGTGGCGACGAGGCGGAGCGATCCCTCCGCTGCTTCGACCCATATCCCAGACAGTTCCGGCCGTCCCCCGCCCCTGGCGGCGGCGAAGGCCACCTGGCCGATCCCGTCAACAAGCGCGCCCGCCGTGACGGTGCACCAGCTCAGCTGCTCGTCTTGTGACGGCAGCTCGAGCTCATCGAGGAGTTCGTCCAGGGCGCGCCTAAACGCGCTGGCGTGTTCTTCGAGCCGGATGGCGTGCGCTGCCAACATCTCCTTCCGCTCAGCTGGCCCTGCGGCCAGGAACCGGCGCACGTCACCCACCGGCACTTCGGCAGCGCGAAGCCGTTTCACCAGCACGGCGGCGCGTACTTGGGCGGCTGCGTAGTACCGGTAACCGGTCGAGTCGTCGACGGCCACGGGCAAGAGGAGCCCGCACTCGTCATAGAAGCGCAAAGCGCTGCGCGACAGCCCGCAGCGCTGCGCGAACGCCCCAATGGTCAGGAGGTGGTCCACG
>JAKACE010000514.1 GCA_021821705.1 Actinomycetes bacterium
TCAGGCCTCGGCGGGGCCGGATGCAGCCCAGGTGGCCCCGGCCAGGCTGGGTGCCAGCGGGAGCAACGGCAGCAGGCAGGCCTGGAAGGCGTGATAGACATCGGGCTTGCCTCTCCAGGGGTGGGACTTCTTGCGGTTCCCGGCGTCGAAAACGGGGTACCAGCCGCCACGCTCGTGGTCGATCAGCACCTCGGAAGCGTGCTCCCAGAAGCGCCTGTACCAGACCTCGTAAACCTGGTCCCCGGTAAGGCGTAGGAGGTACGAGCTGGTGCCGATGGCCTCGGCTACGGGCCACCAGTAGTGGTCGGTGTTAGCCGGGCCGCCGTCCCAGTCGACTGTGTAGGCCAAGCCCCCGACGCCCTCGTCCCAGCCGGCCTGCATCGCCCGGGCGAAGAGAGCCTGGGAGGCGGGCAGGCACCATGGCTCGTGCAGGCGCCCTGTGGCCAGGCCGGCGGCCAGGAGAAGTCGGGCCCACTCCACCGAGTGCCCGACGGTGGCACCGTAGGGTCGGAAACGATCGTCCATGCGCTCCCGGTTGTAGCCGAGCACCGGCTCCCAGGAGGGTGTGTAGTGCTCCGGCAGCAGCCATCCGTTGCTCCTGGCGTGGCCGTCGATCAGCTTCACGGCTATGCGGACCGCCCGTTCGGCCAGGTCGCTCCGTCCGGTGGCGTCCGCTGCTGCCAGGAGGCTCTCGGTCAGGTGCATGTTGCTGTTGGCACCGCGGTAGGCCTCGATCTCGCGCCATTGCCCGTCGTACGCCTCGCTGGATGCCCCGTCGCTCTCGGACCAGAAGTGCTCGTCGATGATCGCAAGCGCGTCGTCGAACAGTTCCCGGGCCGGATAGCCGGCGGTCAGGGCGGTGCTGGCCGCCAGCAGGACGAAGGCGTGGTTGTAGGCGCTCTTGGTGTGGTCGACCGGGCCGTCGGGGCCCACGGCGGCCATGTAGCCACCGGCGACCGGGTCGCGGTGGCGCTCCCACAGCGCCTCGAGACCGGTCGTGACCAGGCGGGCACCGCCCGGCACCCCGAGCATGCCGGCGAGAGCGTAGGTGTGGACGGCCCTGGCCACGTTCAGCACGTCCTGGCGGGGCGGCTCGCCGGGAGCACCCACCGGCTCACCGTCGTCATCGAGCTCGCGGAACCACCCGTCCACGAGGCTGTGACGGAAGAACTCGAGCAGGCGCGACGCCTCGTGGCGCACCCATGACCGGTGGACCTCGGACCCGAGCCAGGAGGCTCTGGGTAGGTCGGCTGTCTTGTGCGAACCTTCGCCAGGGGGGCGGCTCATTCCCACAACGCTATGGAGCACTGGAGCGCGGTCACAACACCATGAGGCTGCCCCGCCCCTTTCGGGGCGGGGCAGGGGTTGGGGGGGGGAACTGGACCAGGTGCGAACGTGATGCACTGGATCCGGCGCGGCTCGAGCATGTGCCGGCGGCGCGAGGAACGAAATCGAGGGTTGTCAGGCGAGGAAGGCTCAGACGACAGGGCGAGGAAGTCCCGGCCGCCTCGCTCCATCCTGACAACGTTGTCGGTCACTGCAGCCCATTGCTAACACCGGTGGGCGTGCCTGTCAAGCCCCGCCGAGGCCGGGCCCGGGTGCTCCACGAAGACGGCAGGGGGCCCCTCTCGGTGAGGGCGGCTTGCCTGTGCCACGATGTGGTGGGCCGTTGGCTTGTCGAGGAGGAGGCGGCAGCGGTGATGCATGGCTAGAGAACCGACGTTCGTGCCCGGAAAGCAGGCGGCACGCCCCACCATGGCCGACGTTGCCAAGTTGGCCAACGTCAGCCTGAAGACCGTGTCGCGTGTGGTCAACGACGAAGACAACGTGAGCAGCGTCACGGCGGTGGCTGTGCAAAAGGCCATCGAAGCGCTGGGTTACCGCCGCAACGAGCACGCCCGGGCGCTTCGTCAGGAGCTCGGGCCACGCATGCTCGGCCTCGTCACCAAGGATGTCTCCAACCCGTTCTATTCTGCGATCACCCGCGGCATCGAGGACGTGGTCCGCGACCGCTCGCTGATGGTGGTCACGGGCAGTTCGGACGAGGACGGTGCCCGCGAGCGCGAGCTGCTCGAGCTGCTCTGTGAGCGGCGAGTGGGTGGTCTCCTCGTCGTCCCGACCGGCTCGGACCACAGCTTCCTGGCTTCCGAACTGGCGGTGGGCACGCCTATCGTCTTCATCGACAGGCCGCCATGCAACCTGGCGGCCGACACGATCTTCATAGACAACGTCGGCGGAACCCAGGCGGGAGTGGCCCACCTCATAGCCCAAGGGCACCGGCGCGTGGCCCTGGTCGGTGACATCCCCGAGGTGTTCACCACGTCGGAGAGGGTGCGGGGGTACAGGCTGGCGTTGCGGGCTGCGGGGCTGGGGTTCGACGAGGACCTGGTCAGACTGGGCTGCCACGACAGCACGGCCGCAGAGGAGGCGACCAGGGAGCTTCTGGCCATGCGCCGGCCGCCAACGGCCGTGTTCGCCTGTAACAACCGCATCACCTACGGCGCCCTGCGAGCCCTGTCCGGGGTGCCGCTCGGTGAGCGCCCGGCGCTGGT
>JAKACE010000515.1 GCA_021821705.1 Actinomycetes bacterium
ACGACGAGGACACACTGGAAAACGCCGTCCTACCCGTGGTACCTCACGACGTCGGGCGCAAGACGTCCCCTCGTCCCAATAGAGCCCCGGCACCGGGCAGGCGCGGGGGCTTCAAGGTCTGGAAAACGGCCTTCTGGAAGCGCCGGCGGCGGCTCTGGGCAGAACGCAACGCGGCTGCCAGAGCCATCGCCGATTCCGAGTAGCCGAACCCACGTCGGGAGCCCCGGCGTCTCGGTGTACCTGGTGCCCCCCGGCGCCGGCAAGAGGGCATTGGTACATGCCCCCAAGGGATTGGCTCGGCCCGGCACGGGCGGCGGCCCGTCCGGGCGGGCTGCAGCCCAGACCGGGACCGGGCGCGAGGGCGGTCGCTGACGGCTCGGCACTTAGAGGCGGGGCGCACCTAACCTTGCCTCATGCTCGAACCCAATGTAAAGTCCTTGGCCCAAGCCAAGAACTTCGCCGCCTTCTCGACCCTGCTACCTGACGGCCAACCGATGACGCACGTTATGTGGGTGGACGCCGACGATGAGCACCTGCTCATAAACACCGAGGTCGGTCGGCAGAAGTTCCGCAACGTCAGCCCTGACCCGCGGGTCACCGTAACCGTGATCGATGCTGCCAGCCCGTACCACTACGTCGAAGTGCGGGGTGAGGTCGTCGAGACCGTGCGGGGCCAGGAAGCCCGAGACCACATCGACCAGTTGAGCCACAAGTACACAGGTGGCCCCTACGACCCCTCGGCCATCCAGACCGAACGGGTGATCCTGCGCATCGCACCCAGCCGCCAACGCGCCAACGGATGACAGGGGCGCGGCCCGCCGGGAGGTGACCACGGCCCGGCGGGCTGCCCCTCAGTTCTCCTTGAAGTCCAGGGCAAGCGAATTGATGCAGTAACGCTGACCGGTGGGCGCCGGCCCGTCGTCGAAAACATGGCCGAGGTGCCCCCCGCAAGCGCGGCAAACCACCTCTGTCCTGGTCATGCCGTGGCTGGTGTCGGCCCGCAACTCGACGGCGGCGGCCGTCGCCGGCTCGTAGAAGCTGGGCCAGCCCGAGCCTGATTCGAACTTGGTCGTGCTGTCGAACAGGACGGTCCCACACCCTGCACAGCGGTACGTCCCGTCGGCGTGGTTGTGGACGTACTCGCCCGACCAGGCAGGCTCGGTCGCCGCCCGGCGGAGGACCTGGTAGCGCTCGGGGCTCAACTCCGACCGCCATTGCTCGTCGCTGCGGTTGGCCTCTGCGGCCTCTTCGTTGCTCACCGGGCCACAGTACCGCCGCCACGTTGTGCAACCACCGAGAGCGGGGCACCGGCCGATAGGCCGACCTTCCCTCGATTAGGCTCATGGCGTGGGAATACTCGGTTTCGGGGTCGACATCGGTGGGTCGGGCATCAAGGGAGCTGTCGTCGACCTCGAAGCGGGCGTGCTGGCGACAGAGCGCTACAAGGTGCTCACCCCCCAACCCTCCACGCCGGCGGCAGTTGGCTACGCATGTGCCGAGGTGGTAGCGCACTTCGGGTGGCAAGGCCCTCTGGGCTGCACCTTCCCGGCCGTCGTGCAGAACGGGGTCGCCCGTACAGCCGCCAACGTCGATCAGTCCTGGATAGGCACCAACATCGAAAAGGTCATGTCGGCGGCCACCGGCCTCGCCGTCACGGCGGTCAACGACGCCGACGCTGCCGGGATCGCCGAGTCCTACTGGGGAGCGGCCAAGGGCACCAGGGGGCTCGTCATCGTCGTCACCCTCGGTACCGGCATCGGCACGGCCCTGATCTACGACGGGGTCCTGGTGCCCAACTCCGAGCTGGGGCACATCGAGCTGGACGGCGAAGACTACGAAACCCGAGCCTCCGCCGCCGCCCGTGAGCGCGAATCGCTCAGCTGGGAGAAGTGGGCCAAGCGCCTACAGCGCTACTTCACGGCCCTGGAGGCGTACCTGCGGCCCAATCTCTTCGTCGTCGGCGGCGGGGTCAGCCGTCGGGCCGAGAAGTTCGTGCCCCTTCTCAGCCTCGACACGCCGATCATCCCGGCCAAGTTCCAAAACGAAGCCGGGATCGCCGGCGCCGCTTACCTGGCGTCCGACCTGGGGCCGGCAGCCTTCGAGGTCACGACCCAGCAACCCTGAGGCCCGCACCCGGCTCACCGGCCGCCGTCCCCGCTCCGCCCGGCTCACCGGCCAAGGTGCCGTCGTGCGGGTCACCGGGTGAGCCCCTCACCTCGGCTGCGTCCGCTCGCCAGGGCCCCGTCGTCGCCGGTGGGGCTACGGCCTCCTGCTCGGCGAACTGGACCCTGTACAGCTCGGCGTACAGGCCGCCGGCGGCCAACAAGGCGGTGTGCGTGCCCCGCTCGACCACCCTGCCTGCCTCGATGAACAGGATCTGGTCGGCGTCGCGGACCGTCGAGAGCCTATGGGCGATCACCAGTGAGGTGCGCCCGCTCAGAACCTGGGCCAGAGCTCGTTGCACGGCCTGCTCCGACTCCGAGTCGAGATGGGCCGTGGCCTCGTCCAGCACCACGATGTCGGGGGCCTTGAGCAGCAACCTGGCGATCG
>JAKACE010000516.1 GCA_021821705.1 Actinomycetes bacterium
CCGCGGCGGTGACGGCAACCATCGCCCAGCGACTCACCAGCGCAGGGCCGGCCACCAGCCGGCCTCACGCCACGGGAGCCGCCCTGGAGGAGGCGCTGGCGGCTGTCCCCGACCTCGACCACTACGAGGTCCTGGCCGAGCTGGCCGACCTGGTGCGGGCAACTACACGCACGAGCTGGGGCCTGGGGCGGGCCACAATCGCCATCAAGCTCGCCAGCCAGAGGGTAGCGTTCCTGCCTTCCCCGCGCCCGGTGGCGGAGACTTTCGTCTGGTCTCCGTGGTTCGAGGCGGTGCACCTGCGCTTCGGCCTGGTGGCCCGGGGCGGCATACGCTGGAGCGAACGGGCACAGGACCTGCGGCCCGAGGTGCTGGGCCTGGCTCGGGCCCAGGTGAAGAAGAACTCCCTCATCGTCCCAACCGGCGCCAAAGGGGGCTTCGCGCTGCGACCGGGAGACCCTGGTGCGCTCGGTGGGCCGGGTGCCTACCGGGCCTTCATCGAAGCCATGCTCGATGTCACCGACAACATCGAGCGGGGGAACGTGGTGGCTGCGCCCGGGGTCGGCCGTGGCGACGGTGACGACCCCTACCTTGTGGTGGCCCCGGACAAGGGAACTGCGAGCTTCTCGGATCTCGCCAACGAAGTGAGCGAGGCTCGGGCCTTCTGGCTCGGCGACGCGTTCGCCTCCGGTGGGAGCCATGGCTACGACCACAAACAGCTGGGCATCACCGCAAGAGGGGCCTGGGTGGCGGTCGAGCGCCACTTCCGTGCCCTCGGGATGGACCCGGGGACCGATCCGGTCCGGGTCGTCGGTGTCGGTGACATGTCCGGGGACGTGTTCGGCAACGGGTTGCTGCAGAGCAGTTCGGTGCTCCTGGTGGCTGCCTTCGACCACCGCCATGTGTTCGTCGACCCCAACCCTGAGCCGGCGCGGGCATACGCACAGCGTCGGCGCCTGTTCGAACTGCCGGCGTCGTCGTGGGCCGACTACGACCTCTCGTTCGCCTCGCCGGGCGCAGCCGTGTACTCCCGGCGGGACAGGCAATTGGAGCTGTCGGCCGAGGCGGCGGCAGCGCTCGGCACCAGGGCAGGCCCGATGAGCCCGGACGAACTGGTGAAGGCGGTGCTGAGAGCTCCCGTCGACCTCCTCTTCTTCGGTGGTGTCGGCACTTTCGTCAAGGCCCCCGGTGAGAGCGATGTGGATGTGGACGACCGGGCCAACGACGACGTGCGTGTCAACGCCGACGAGCTCCGAGCGCGCGTCGTCGCCGAAGGCGCCAACCTGGCTGTGACCCAAAGAGCGCGGGTCAGGTACTCGAGACGCGGCGGCCGGGTGAACACCGACTTTGTTGACAACGCCGCCGGTGTCGCCATGTCCGACCGGGAGGTCAACCTCAAGATCCTGGCGAAGCGGGCGGAGGAGGACGGCCGCCTGGCACAAGGCGAGAGGGACCGGCTCCTGGCCGAGCTGGCGGCAGAGGTCAGCAGCGCTGTGGTGGCCGATGTCGACAAAGGGGTGGTGGCTCTGGACCTGGCCGTTGGCGAGAGCGCCGACCGGCTTCCGGTCTACCGTGCCCTGCAGGACGATCTGGAGCGGGAGGGCCTGCTCAGCTCCGAGGTGGAGGACCTGCCTGATGGCGAGGAGCTCGACCGCCGCCACGCTGCGGGGGCCGGGCTGAGCCGCCCGGAGCTGGCCGTCATCACTGCCTACGCCCGTAGCGAGCTGGCGCGCGCCGTCCAGGCGTCCGACCTGGTGGACGAGGCGACGCTTGCCGAGACGGTCATGGCGTACTTCCCAGGCCCGCTCGGCGCCCGCTTCGGTGACCTGGTGCGTGCGCACCCCTTGTACGCCCAGCTGCTGTCGTCGACGCTGGCGAACGAGGTCGTTTCACGCATGGGCCCGGCGTGGGCGCACGAGCTGGCATGCGAGACGGGCCGGCCCCTGGCCGAGGTGGCGAGGGCGTACTGGTTGGCTCGGGAGGTCGCCGGAGCGGCAGCGGTGGCGGCGTCGGTCGACCGGGCCGCCAGGAACGCTGCCGCCGAGACGGAGGCGGAGCTGCGCCGTTCCTGGTCCGCTGCCGTGTCGAAGTTGGCGAGGTGGTACCTCTACAGCGGTCGTCGCCTCCGTATTGGTGAGACCGTCGCCGGCGACCTGCCCGTGGCGGTGGCGCTCGCCTCTGCCTTGGACGCCGGGCGACCCGTAGAAGGGGCCGGGCCCCTGTCGTCGGCACCGTTGGACCTGGCCCGAGCCGCTCTGGCCAGGCTTGCTGCGGCGGCCGACGCCGGCCCGGTGGCCGAGGTGGCGAGGAGGGCGTCGCGATCGGTCGCCGATGCCGCCGCGGTGCGAGAAGGTCTCGGAGCGGTTCTCGGACTGGACCGGGTCTCGCTGGGCCTGCGGGCAAGGGCCAGGTACGGACGCTACGAGGCCTGGCTGGCGCACGGCCTCTACGACGACCTGCAGCGTGCCCTGTCCGGCGCGGGCGCGGCGGCCCTACTGTCCGAACCGGACCTCGATGGGGCTGCGGCAGCCCGGGCCTGGTTGCAGCGTCGCG
>JAKACE010000517.1 GCA_021821705.1 Actinomycetes bacterium
GACCTTTGACGGGACCACCCCGTTGAGCTACGCCGAGGACCACGCGGGCCATGACGCGCTCCACTACCAAGCGGGAGAGGTGGCTCGCTGCATCGGCTCGGGCCTGGTGGAGTCCCCCCTGCGGCCTGTTGCCGCTTCCGTCGCCTACCTGCGAGTCATGGACGAGATCCGTAGGCAGTGCGGCATCGTCTTCCCCGATGAGGCATAGTCGCACCGACGAGGAGTGCTCCCTGGGCGGAGGAGCAGGCCGTAGCGCTCCGGCCGGGCACGTGCCCGGACCGCCCGGTAGCCTGATGTCAGCATCTCTGGACACATTTAGGTCTGCGCAGTAGGCTCATGGGACGTCCCGCCCAACCAGCCCGGCAGGGCGCGGCCAGGAGAGGCCGTGGGCACCAGCACCAGGAAGGCCCCAGTGCAGATAGCCCTTGACCCGTACATGTTCCGGCGTGTCCCCCTGCTCGAGCTACCCGGCTTGGTCGCCGAACTCGGGTACGAGTACATGGAACTGTCCCCGCGAGACGACTTCATCCCTTTCTTCCGCCACCCCCGAGTGGGGCCGGGCACGGTCGCTGCGTTCCGTTCCGCCCTGGAAGCAGCGGACGTCAAGCTGGCAAGCGTCTTGCCGCTCTTCCACTGGTCTGGCCCGGACGAGGACGAGCGCCAGGCCGCCGTCCGGTACTGGCGGCGCGCCATCCAGATCTCGGTGGACCTCGGGTGCCAGGTGATGAACTCGGAGCTCAATGGCCGCCCCGAGCAACCCGGGCTCAGCGAGTCCCAGTTCTGGCGGTCGATGGAGGAGCTGCTGCCCGTCTTCGAACGCGAGGGAGTGCAGTTGCACCTCGAGCCCCACCCAGACGACTTCATCGAGGACGGCCACGCGGCGGTGGACCTCGTGGCGGGTATCGGTTCCCCAAGCGTCTCGTTCCTGTACTGCGCTCCGCACACCTTCCACATGGGCAACGACTGCGCCGGGATCATGCAGCACGCTGGGCCACTGCTCACCCATGTCCACGTGGCCGACTCGTTCGACCACACGGCCTCTTCCGGCCTGCGCTACATCGTCAATCCGCCCGGTTCACCGGCACGGGTGCACCAACACCTGGACATCGGCCAGGGCGAGGTGAACTGGGACGAGTTCTTCGGCAGCCTCCGTTCCCTGCGCTTCGACGGGGTGATGACGGTGTGCGTGTTCGCCTGGGAAGACCGGGCGGAGCAGTCCTCCACCTACATGCTGGAACAGGTCCGCAAGCACACCAAGGAGTGGGCGTGGGCCTGAGGTGCCGGGGACGGTGAGCCAGGCTCCGGCCACGCCCTTCGAGGTGCTCACCATGGGCCGCGTGGGGGTCGACCTGTACCCCACGCAAGTGGGCGTCCCCCTGGACGAGGTCAAGCGGTTCGGCAAGTACCTGGGCGGCAGTGCCACCAACGTGGCCGTGGCGGCCGCCCGACTGGGGCACCGGGCAGCCGTGATCACGCGGACGGGTGAGGATCCCTTCGGTAGGTTCGTGCACACGGCTTTGCGCAGCTTCAGCGTTGACGACCGGTTCGTTTCCGCCGTGCCGGGGCTGCCCACGGCAGTGGCATTCTGCGAGATGTTCCCCCCGGACGACTTCCCCCTGTGGATGTACGGCGGGCCCCGGGCCCCCTACTTCCAGATCCTGGCCGACGAGCTGGACCTCGGCGCCATCAAGGACGCAGATATCTTCTGGTGCACGGCCACGGGCCTGAGCCACGAGCCCAGCCGGACGGCACACCTGGCCGCCTGGGATGCGCGCGGGCGGACCAAGCTCTCTGTGCTGGACCTGGACTACCGGGCCGTGATGTGGGAGTCGCCGGTCGACGCGAGGTGCAAGGTGCAAGAGGCCCTGTCAGCAGTCAACGTCGCCGTGGGCAACCTGGAGGAGGCGGGGGTCGCCGTGGGAGAGGAGGACCCAGAGCGAGCGGGGCGGGCACTGCTCGAGCGTGGGGTCGAGCTGGCCGTGATCAAGCAGGGGCCCAGGGGCGTGCTAGCCATGACGGCCTCGCAAACCGTCTCCGTCCCCACCTACCCTGTCGAGGTCGTGAACGGCCTGGGAGCGGGTGACGCTTTCGGTGGGGCCCTCTGCCACGGGCTGATCTCAGGGTGGCCACTGGAGGACACCATGCGGTTCGCCAGCGCTGCCGGGGCGATCGTCGCCTCCCGGCTCGAGTGCTCCTCAGCTATGCCTGCTGCAGTGGAGGTGCTGGAGCTCATGATTGGGCGGCCGCCGCATGACTGAGCTCGACCTGCGCGGGCTGCGGGAGACCAGGGCCCAGCGCCCGGAGTTGCTGGCCGAGGCGGCGGCACGCAGGCGTCGACGTTCCACCGCCTTCGGGGGCAGGCCCAAGCTGACCCTCGTGGCGGCCGACCACACGGCGCGGGGCGTGCTGGCTGTGCGAGGCGCCCCGGGGGCCATGGCCGACCGGGCGGACCTGCTCCGGCGTCTGCAGGTCGCCCTCTCCAGGCCCGGGGTCGACGGCGTCGTGGCGACGTCCGACGTGCTGGACGACCTGCTCCTG
>JAKACE010000518.1 GCA_021821705.1 Actinomycetes bacterium
GCGCCGACGATCTCCCCGAGCCCGTGGTTCCACACCGCGGTGCGCGTGTGCACGAAGCGCGTGGCCGTCTCCACGTAGGTGGCGTCCGAGTCGTACACGAGCGGCTCGACGTGCTCACGATGCCATAGACGAGCAATGCCAGCCCTGCCGTGACAGTGAGCGCCCCGGGCACGTCGAGCGACGCCCTGGGTGCTGACGTGGTCTCGCCCTTGACGCCCACCGCCGTCAGCGCCAACAGGGTGGCCCCGATGGGCACGTTTACGAACAGCACCCAGCGCCAGTCGAGCGCCTGGGTCAGCACGCCGCCGAGCAGTACCCCGACCGCTGCCCCACTGGCGGCCGTGGCTGACCAGGCACCGAGTGCCCGGCGCCGCTCGTCGGGGCGGGGGAAGTTGGTGGTGAGCAGGCTCAGCGTCGCCGGCGCCAGGACGGCTCCGCCCAGGCCCTGCAGCGCCCGGGCGGCCACCAACCAGTCGGCGTCCACTGCCAGGCCTCCCATCAGGCTGAAGAAGGTGAACGCACCCAGGCCGGCCATGAAGACGCGCTTGCGGCCCCAGATGTCCGCTGCCCGGCCGCCAAGCATCAAGAAGCCGGCGAAGGTGAGCGTGTAGGCGTTGACGACCCACTGCTGGCCTGCCACGGACATCCCGAGAGCGTGGCGCACCTGGGGGAGCGCGACCATGACCACCGAAACGTCGAGCACCACCATCAACTGGGCGACGCAGCACACGGCCAGCACGAGCGAGCGGTTGGTGGCGGCGGCCCGGCCGGTGCCGGATGTCGTCGTTTGGCTCACAGACTCTCCTCTCAACGTTGAACGGCTCAGCATCAAGATACACAACGTTGACAGGATGCTGGAGCCGATTAGCGCTACGCTGGCCCGCGTGGAAGAAACCCTCGGAGCTGGCGGCGCTGAGACCGTAGCCGAAGGGTGTGACGAGATCGGGGCCACGTCGTGGCCCCGCGACCAGGTGGACGCCGTCGTCGATTTCTGGGCCAGGGAGAACCCTCACCTGGACGCCCAGGTCAAGGCGTTGGGCATCCGCTTGCGCCGGGCTGCCCACCATCTCGAGAACGCGCTGAGGCGCGAGCTCGGCCAGAACGACACCGAGGTGTGGGAGCTCGAGGTGCTCATGGCGCTGCGACGGGGGGCCGACCACTGCCTCAGTGCCGGAGAGCTGCTCAAGGAGTCCCAGGTCACTTCGGGGGCCATAACCAACCGCGTTGCTCGGCTGGAGGAGCGAGGGTGGGCCCGGCGCGACGTCGACCCCTCGGACCGCCGCCACGTCCTGGTGACCCTGACTCCCGAGGGGGTAGCGAGGGCGGACCAGCTGCTTGCCACCAAGACCCAGGCGGACCAGGCGGTGCTCGGGCTCCTGGGCCCGCAGGTGCGCGAGAGGCTCAACAACGACTTGCGCACCCTGCTCATAGCCATCGAGGGCCCCGCAGGCACGGCGAGCGTACCGGTGAAGCACGGGCGTGGTGACGGCGCACCCTGAGGGGGGCGCCGACGCCGGTACGCCGGCCGGGGGTGGGCCTGGCGGCTCTGGCACGGGGAGCAGCGACGGGGCCCGGGGCGGCGGAGGCGAAGCGGAGGCCATCGAGTTCCTGGCCCGGGCCCTGCCTCCCGGCCCAGCCGATGAGGTCTGGCTGGGTGACGACACGGCCGTGCTGCGCCTGGGGAGCGGCCGTGAGGGCCGTCTCCTGCTTGCGGCCGACGCCGTGGTCGCCGGTCTTGATGCCGACCTGGCGCTTACCACCTTGGCCGACCTGGGGTGGAAGGCGCTGGCTGTCAACGTGAGCGACGTGGCCGCCATGGGTGGGCGCCCGCTGCACGCCGTTGTGACCGTGATCGGCGCCGGCATGGCTCAGCTCGAACAGCTCTACGACGGTATCGTCCAAGCAGCTACCCACTTCGAGTGCCCCGTCGTGGGCGGGGACCTGAGCGGTGGCGAGGGTCTCGCCCTGAGCGTGGCTGTGACGGGGTGGTGTGACGATCACCCGGTGCTCCGCAGCGGTGCCCGGGCCGGGGACGGGATATGGGTGACCGGGCCGCTGGGGGCCGCCAGTGCGGGCCTCAGGGTGTTGCAGGCCCGTGGCCCGGCCCTGCTGGCGCCCGACCAACGGGCGCTGGTCCTCGCTCACGCCCGCCCCCGGCCTGTCGTCGCAGCGGGGACGGCGGCACGGCAAGCGGGTGCTACGGCCATGGTGGACGTTTCCGACGGCCTGCTCGCTGACCTCGGGCACATAGCCGAGCGCTCAGGCGTCGGCTTCCGCCTAACCGAGGTGCCTGTGGCCCCCGGGGCCACCATTGAGGACGCTCTGGCAGGGGGAGACGACTACGTCCTGGTCTTCACCCTCCCCGCAGGCGCAGATCCCGGGCCGGCTTTCAGGGCCCACGGCCTCGGCGAGCCGCTGGCGCTGGGCCGATGCCTGCCCGACCCTGCGCAACGCCTGTTCAAGGGTGACCGAGTGGGCGCCCGGGGCTGGCAGCACCGGCTCGGCTGAGTGCCGGCGAGCTCGGCTGAGCCCCGGGTG
>JAKACE010000519.1 GCA_021821705.1 Actinomycetes bacterium
GCCCTCCAGGGGGCTGGACAGCAGTTGGCCGGAGCAATCGGGGCACAGGTAGCCGTCACCCTCCATGGTGCAGGTATCGGCCGGCCGGGGCTACCGCCTGAGGCGTAGGACAAGCGGTGCGCCCCCCGTTAGGATCCGGCCATGTCCCTACAGGAGGCGGCGCGCTACGAGGGCATCAGTCCCAAGGCGTTCCAGCACCCTGCGGACCGGGCCGCGACGGCTGCTCTGAGATCGGTGCCGCTCATGGAGCGGGTTGTCAAGCTCCTGGTGGACATAGGTCACGAGCGGCGCTTGCGCCAGCTGCTCACGGGCAACGCCGTCCAGGTGTCGGAGCGGCAGGTGCCGGGCCTGTGGGCCAGGCACGTCCAGGCCGCGTCGGTGCTCGACGTGGCGTTGGTCCCCGAGCTGTTCGTGACCCAGACGCCGATGGCCAACGGTCTGACCGTGGGGGCCAAGAAGCCGATGGTGGTGCTCTTCTCGGGCCTGGTCAAGGACTACGAGTCCAGCGAGGTGGGTGCCGTCGTCGGCCACGAGATGGGCCATGTCCTGGCCGAGCACAACTACTACCAGACCGCTCTCCAGCTCCTCGCCCTATTGCTCGGCACGGCCAACCAGTTCGGGCCGGTGGCGGGCATCCCGATGCGTGCCGTCTACCTGGTGCTCCTCGAGTGGTCCCGGGCAGCCGAGCTGTCGAGCGACCGCGCCTCGGCTCTGGTTGTCGGTGACCCCCTCGTCACCTGCCGCATGCTCATGCGCATGGCGGGTGGGGCCATCGACGGCATGGACCTGGACGCCTTCCTGGCCCAGGCGGCCCGGTACGAGGAGGAGGACGACCTGTTCGCCCGGTGGTCGAGGGCCTGGGCCGAGGCCTACATGACCCATCCGTTCGCCGTGCGCAGAGCGAGGGAGCTGACGGCCTGGGTGGCCGACGGGTCCTACGACAGGGTGCGCTCGGGCGACTACGTCCGCCGCGGACAGGAGCCGCCCGTGAGCGCGGAGATGGAGGGTGCAATCGCTCACTACCGGGAGCGTTTCGCCCACATCCTCGACGTCACCGCCGGTGGTGTCGACAAGGCCCTGCGCCAGCTCGAGGACTGGCTGCGCCCCCGGCGCCGGCACGGCCACGAGGAGGAGACCGCTGGCGGGGATGGGCCGGGCGGCGGGTATAGGACGGGCGGCGGGGGCTGACCCCGCCGGCGGCACCTGGCGGGCCGGACTTCGGTAGCGGCTGTCAGCGGCCGGCGCGTTCGCGCAGCACCCCCAGCACCAGGGGGTCGACCTTGTCCGCTGAGGTTGTGCGTTCCTCCAGGTTCTCGACCCCTGCCCAGTCCGCCAACGCTGCCATCACCGCCGCCAGCGAGCTGCCGGCAGGGCGGTAACCCACGGCTGCCAGCAGCTGAGCCACCTCCTCCGCCAGCTCGGGCCCGAGGTCGAGCATGTCCGCCTCTTCGGCGTGCCCGAAGTACAGGTCGTGAAGGTCCAGCAACCTGGCGAGCTCGGCCACCGGCGCCGGGTGGTCGTCGACCCGCAGGTCGGCCACGACGTCGTCGCCACCCCCGTAGCCGCCTCCGGGCGCCACTACGAGCAGGGCGGCCGACTGGCGCCCGCGGCGGTCGCCTCCTGCTTGGTCCCCGGCGCTGAGGGCGGCCAGCAGGCGCCGTGCCAACGGCTCGGCCGTGGAGGTCTCCAGCCAGGCCTCCTCCATCGCCGCGAGCACGTCCTCGCCTGTGAGGATGTTGCCCTGGATGGCATAGCCCGGGCCCCACCGCCCGCCGGCCCAGGGGTGGCAGGCTTTGCCTGTGTAACTGGCGCTCCCGCCGGTGCGGTCGACCACACCCAGCTGGCGCTGCTCGCGCTGGGAGTCCGCTGCGGTGAGGGTGGCAACCGTGCGCTCGGCCCCGGCCCCCGAGCGCAACAGGGCCAGCCCGTCGGGGCGGTAGGCCAGGTTGGCGTACGACTGGGTGGCGAGGGCGCCGTGCCCCGCCGCAGCTGCGGGTACCGCCGCTCCGACTGCCAGGAACTTGGAGGCTACGGCCACGCCGAACGACACGCCGTCGGCGCCGCTGGCCACTATCGAGAACGTCACGGCCGCAGCCTACGCTCGGTGCCCGTACCTGGCCCACCTGCACCCGGGCCCTCGCGTCGGGCCTCCTCGGGTCGGGCCCTCGAGCCCGGCCGGCTCGCGTCAGGCCGGCTCGGGTCAGACCGGCAGCCGGCGCCGTGGCCCAGCCGGGACGGTCCGGGCCGCTGGTAGGTTCCCGGCCATGAATTTCGTGATGCCGGTACGACAGATCGGTTCGCTGGATGTCTCCCTGGTCGGCCTGGGCTGCAACAACTTCGGTGGCCGCACCGACGCGGACCAGAGCACGCTGGTCATAGAGGCCGCCCTCGACGCCGGCATCAACTTCTTCGACACAGCGGACGTGTACGGCGGCACCAGGAGCGAGGAGATAGTGGGCCGTGCCCTGGCGGGCGTCAGGGATGAGGTCGTGATCGCCACCAAGTTCGGGATGGAGCTGGC
>JAKACE010000520.1 GCA_021821705.1 Actinomycetes bacterium
CCCGATCCGCGCCGAGCGGCCCCGGGAGGAGTGGATAGGCGTGGCAGTGCCAGCCATCGTCGACCTCGCTACCTGGACGCGCTCGCAAGCTCTTCATGAGCAGAACTCGAAGTTCAGCCCCCGCCACGTAGGTGCCGAGTGCTACCTGCTGCGCTACCTCGTGCGCTGCGGCGAGTGCGGCCAGGCCCGGGCATCGGCCGGAAGGCTGAAGCCCAACGGGCCTCAGCGCTACTACCGTTGTGACAGTGTGCTGCCGCTGCACCTCCGCGCCGAGAAGCTGCGCTGCTCCCAGCCGTCGGCCCGGGCGGACGAGCTTGACGCAGTGGTGTGGGCCGAGGTCGTCCGCCACCTGCGCCAGCCCGACCTCATGGTCCAAGCGTGCACCGAACTGCCAGGCGGCCTCAACGGCACCGGCGACGGCGCCAGCCGCCAGCTGAGGGAGCTGCGCGCCCAGCAACGACGTCTTCTGGACGCCTACCAGGCCGGGGCGGTCGACCTAGCCGAGCTCGAAGCGCGCCAACGGCCTCTGGCTGACCGGGTCGCCGAACTCGAGCGGTCGGCCGTCCTTGAACAAAGCCAGCGCGCGACTCGAGCCGAGCTCGACGAGCGGGTCAACGATTTCAGCCGAAAGGTAACGGCTGGTCTCGACGAGATGAGCTTTGCCCAGCGTCGAGAGCTCGTACGTATGGTCCTTGAAAAGGTTGTCGTCACCGAAGCACGAGTTGAGCTCTTCTTCAAGATCCCCCTACCTCAAGACCCAAAGGAGGGACGAAGTCAACCGTCACGGCTGACCAGCCGATTGCGCTCCCGGTGTCTTGTGGGCTGGGAACCTGGCAGCTTTCACCCGGCTCTGCCCTCCGTGGGAAGCCCGGGCCGTCACCTCGCGCTCGAGGCACGCCGCTAGGAACTCCTCGTGGGACCAGCCTTCCTCCCTCGCCCGCCCGGCCAGGCGCTCGACGCCCTGGGCGAGCGTCGGGGCTTTCAGCTGGCGGCATAGGTAGGCGATGTCGGCCGTGGCGTTCATGCGCTCACCCCCAAGGCGCGGTCGTAGCTTGCGAGGTCCCTCGTCTCTACCTCGTCTTGGCCTCCCAGGCCCCCCGCGCCGCCGAAGTCGGCCGGCCGGCGCCCCATGAGCACCTTGCGGGCTTGGTCGTGGGCGGGGTCGGTGACATTGACGCCTTTGGCGAAAGTGCGCCCGTGGCGCGCCACCACTTCGGTGCCGCAGGTGACGACCAGTTCCCTCCCGTCGGAGCGCACGTGCACGCGCCGGCCCACCGCTTTCGGGTGCACCGAGTAGTCCGCCCCCGAGTAGCTCACCCAGTGGTCAGCAGGCAGGCGGAGGTCGTGGTGGAAGGCCACGTCGGGCAGGACCGGGGGCAGGGCGCCCATGGCGGCTTTGTCCTCGGCCAAGAGGTCGACCGGGCGGGCGCGGGTCGTCTCGTGCACCCTCACGTTGGCCCGCTCGGCCAGCCACTCGGAGAGCTGGGCGTTGAAGTCGGCCGGGGACGAGAAGCGCCGGCCGGGCAGGAAGCTCGTCTCCAGGTACTCGTTGGCCCGCTCGACGACCCCCTTGCGTTCGGGGTGGCCCTTGGCCAAGACGATCGAGCCCATGCCGAGGCCCCCTTTCAGGCGGAGGTAGGCGTCGGTGTAGACGACCTGGCCCCGCCTCCTGGAGGAGATGGCCGGCTCCCCGTCGTAGACGCCTTTTTTCGGCACCGCCCCGAGCTCTACGACGAGGCGTAGGTGCCCGCACAGCACGTCCTCGCTCGACTTGGTGCCGATCAGCTCCGCCAGGATGTAGCGGCTGAAGCACGCCACACCGACCAGCACCTGCAGCCGCGCCGCCTGGCCATAACCGAGCGGGACGTCCACCGGTGGCTCCCAGAGGTCCCACTGGGCGAGCTCGCCCGGCTTGTAGCTCGTCCGGCCGAAGGCCTGGAGCGGCACGTAGAGCGGGCGCAGCTCGGCTACCCGCTCCCTGAACACGCTCATCCCCCGCTGCCACCCGACCCGTTCGGCGATCACCGTGGCCGGCATGTCGTGGGCGACCGACAGCAAGCGGCGTATCTCCACCTCGTAGGCGTCGACAGCCGAGCCCGTCCCCTGTCGTCGGTACGCCGGCGGCGTGTCGCTCCTCAACGCCGCCCGCACCGTGTTCCTGGCTAGCCCCAAGCGCCGGGCGATGGCTCGGACGCCCATTTGCTCGGACTTATGGAGCCGCCTGATCTCAGCCCATTCCTCCAACTTGACCACTTCTCCTTCCTCCTGTGTCCGACAGCGGGTCGAACCCAGGTTCGTTCTCCATGCACTCTCAGTGGTGGATCCCGAGAAGGGGTGGGTCAGAATTCGAGCGTTGATAGTGGGTCAGTTTTAACCCGTTGGTGACACGGCAGCGGGCTCCACTTCGGCGGCACCGGGCCGGTTCCGGCCCGTGGGCGGCCCGGCGCTGTCGCCCGTGGTCGCGGGCAGGACAGGGGCGTAGGCCGGTCTGCCGGGCAAGCAGGCGCGCACAG
>JAKACE010000521.1:0-1407 GCA_021821705.1 Actinomycetes bacterium
GTCACAGGCAGCCTCAACGCTTCCCTCGCCCAGTGGCTGGTGGGCTCGGGCCGCTTCGCCGCCCCCTATGCCGTCAGCCAGGGCTCGGCCCTGGGCCGGGGGGGGGGTGGTCCACATAGACCAGGACCACGGGGGCCGGCTGTGGGTGGGGGGCAGCACGCTCACCTGCGCCCATGGGCGGCTGGTCGCCTGACCGGGGCCCGCACCCGGGGCGCTGAGCGGCCCGGGCACGCTGCTGCCGGGGCCCGCCAGGCTCGGGGGTGACGGTGGTCCTGTCAGCGCTCTCGCTCGTGGCGGGAGCGTTGCTCTGCCTCGCAGTCACAGGCCACATCGTGCGCACCCTGGTCGTGCCCAGGGCCCGGCGTACCCTGCCCGCGGTGCTCGTGGACGGTGCCGTGGACCGGGTGTTCGTGCTCCTGGCCAGGACGGTGCACAGCTACGAGGCCAAGGACCGTGTGCTGGCCGGGCAGGGGGCGGCGGTGCTGGTCGCCCAGCTGGTGAGCTGGCTGGGCTTGTACGAGCTCGGTTACTCGCTGGTCATCCTGCCGCACGTGCACGGGGCAGGTGCGGCCTTCGAGCAGGTGGCGAGCTCCCTGTTCACCCTCGGTTTCGTCTACAGCGGCGGTGCCGGGGTGACTGCAGTCGACGTGCTGGCCGCCATGACGGGGGTGGTCGTCGTGGCCCTCCAGGTGGCCTACCTGCCCAGCCTCTACTCGGCGTTCAACCGGCGGGAGACCGAGGTGGCGCTGCTCCAGTCCAGGGCCGGTACTCCGCCCTGGGGCCCGGAAGTGCTCCTTAGGGCACGTTACGGCCTGAACGCCATGGACGCCCTGCCCGAGTTCTACGAACGGTGGGAGCGGTGGTCGGCCGACGTGGCCGAGAGCCACAGCAACTACCCCGTCCTGGTCCGGTTCCGGTCTCCCCGTCCCCTCAGCTCGTGGTTGGTGGGCCTCCTCGCCGTCATGGACTCGGCCGCCCTTCTGCTGGCCCTGTGCCCCAGCCGTGAGCGCATCGAGCCCCGCCTGGCCATCAGGGCCGGCTTCACCGCGCTTGCCGAGGTGGGGGCGGCCATGGGCGTGCGGGCCCCCTCCGACCCGAGCCCGGACTCGGAGATCCGCCTCAGCTTCGACGAGTTCGCGGCGGCCGTCGCCCAACTGGACGCGGTCGGCTTCCCGCGGGAGCGCTCGGCCGCCCAGGCCTGGCCGCACTTCAGGGGCTGGCGGGTCAACTACGAGGAGCTCGCCTACGAGCTGGCCCGGCTCACCGACGCCGTCCCGGCGCCCTGGTCGGGCCCCCGGCGCTGGCCGGCCGAGGTGATACCCGTGCGCCGGCCCACCAACCGGCAGCCCACGCCGGCTCCCGAGGAGGGAAAGGGGAGCGAGCCGCGTCATTGACCATGAACTAAGG
>JAKACE010000521.1:1417-2507 GCA_021821705.1 Actinomycetes bacterium
GCTCTTCCTCCAGGGTTCGCTCAACCGGGTGGCGCTCGCCCAGCAGACGGGCCTGAGCAGTGGCACCGTCACCAACGTTACCGCTGCCCTGCTGGACGAGGGGCTCATTGCAGAGGTGGGCCTGGAGGAGTCGGACGGCGGCAGGCCACGTCTGCTCCTGCAGGTGAACCCGGGCTTCGGGACGGTCATCGGTGTCGAGGTGGGTGAGACCAATGTCCGGGTTGAGGCCTTCGACATGGGCATGGAGATGGTCGGATCGGCGGACGTGGCGCTCCACCCCCAGCACCATGAGGCCCTGGCGGCCGTGGACCAGGTCGTGGCGGCCATCCTCGAACTGCAGGGGCGACTGGGCCGCGACCGCCGGTGGCTGGGCGTCGGGATAGCCGTTCCCGGCATTGTGGCCCAGGACAGCGGCGGTGCCCGGGTCCACGCCCCCAACATCGGGTGGCGGGACGTGCCCCTGGAGGCCATGGTGCGTGACCGGACAGGTCTTGCCGTGTTCGTGGACAACGGCGCAAAAGCCCTGGGGCAGGCCGAGATGTGGCTCGGCGCCGGGCAGGGCGCCACCCATGCCGTGGTCGCTCTCTGGGGCACGGGGGTGGGGGCGGCCGTCTTCACCAACGGCAGCATCTACCAGGGCTCGGCCTCCAGCGCCGCGGAGTGGGGCCATACGGTCATCGTCGCCGGGGGCAGGCGGTGCCGCTGCGGGGGCGCCGGGTGCGTCGAGGCCTACATAGGAGGAGAGGCCCTCCTGGAGGACTGGTACCGCACCGACCCGGCCGCCTACCCGCTGGCCGACCCCGACTCGGAGGAATGGGTGGAGCGGTTCCTGGTCGCAGCGGGCACCAACCAGGCGGCAGCCGACGCCCTGGACCGGGCCGCCACCTACTTCGGTTACGCGGCCGCCAACCTCGTCAACCTGTTCAACCCGGAGCGCATAATCGTCGGCGGCTGGCTGGGCCTGCGCCTCGGCCCGGCGTTGCTGGGCCGCATCCGCTCGACGCTGGAGGCCCAGGCGCTCGAGTACACGGCTGCGGGCGTCACGGTCCAGGTGGGCCACCTGGGGCCCGAAGCGGTGGCCCTGGGCGCG
>JAKACE010000522.1 GCA_021821705.1 Actinomycetes bacterium
CGCCAGGGGGGGGCGCGACGGGTAGATGCCGATACCTGCCGGGCTGGTGGCGCTGACGCGCAACGCCAGAACCGTGCCGGCCAGGCTTTCGGCGAAACCGAGGTACAGGGCGTCGCCCGGTGCCGGTTTGGGCTCGGTGGTGAAACAACGTAGGGCGGTGCCGGGGAAACGCAGGTCGTCCCAGGCGTCGGCCAGCGTGGCGGTGCCGGCCCGCTGGCCCGTCTTGGCCGAGATGAGCTGGGGCGGTGCAATGACCAGGTCCCTCGTGGTCTCGAAGATCACCGCAGGGCCAGTTATCCCGTTGGCGCCGACCTGCGAGCGGGCGGGGATGGTCACCGGGCGGTCGAGCACGGCCGAGAGCCAGAATGTCAGCTCGGCCCGGGCGGCGGCAGGAGGGTAGGGCCCGACACCCATCAGTTCGAGGAACTTGACGTAGAAGCGCTCGGGCACCTGGTTGAGGCGGTAGAGCATCATCTCGCTCATCCAAGCGAACAGCTCGATAAGGGCGACCCCCGGGTCGGAGAGGTTGTGGTTGGTCCACTCCGGGCAGTACTTGGGGATCAGCAGCTTCGTCTCGTCGACGATGTCCTGAAAACGGCGGTCGTCGAGGTTGGGGGCCTGTAGTGACAAGGTCAGGCTTCCTCTCGGGGGATGACGTAGAAGGGGTAGACGAGGTTGCGCCGGTCGTTGGTCGTGCGCACCCGGTAGGTCACCTCTATGCGTACGAGGGAGGCGTCCCTGGGGTCGGGCGTGCAGGCGACATCCAGGACGTCGACGCGTGGCTCCCACTGGGTGACGGCATCGCGTGTAGCGGCCGCCATCAGCCCGAGGGTGTTGTGGTTGACGGGCTCGAACATGAGCTCCCAGATGCGGCACCCGAACTGGGGCCGCATGAGGCGCTCGCCCGGGGCCGTCGACAGGACGACCCGGATCGATGTATCGAGCTCCTCGGGACCGGTCGTGAGCCTGATGGCCCCGTTTGTGTCGACTCCCATCGGGAAGGCGAAGCCCCTTCCGACGAATGCGGGCACCGTCGGGGGCATGGAGGCCACCCGCTCTCCCGGGAGGTGGCCGTAGCCGTCGGAGTAGCCGCCATTCTGGCTCGCCCGGCGGGCCGGCCGCCTGGCGCCGGCTTGGGCGGGTACTGTGCCGTTGCCTTGGTCTTGCATGCCGCCTCCTAGTTGATCTGGACGATGCCGCCCTTGAGGCTGGCGGTGGCCCCGCCCTCCATCTGGAGCGTGGCCCCGCCCTTGAGGCTGGTGGTGGTGTTGCCCTGCAACTGGAGCTCGGTGTTGGCCGAGACCTGGATCTTGAGGCCGGAGAGTTTGAGCGCCTGCTCCGCCTGGATCGTGATGTTGGGCGCTTTCATCGTGATGTCACCTGAGCTGGAGAACTCTATCTGGGTCCCGCCCGCCTTGATGGTCACCGGGTTGCCCGACGCGACCTCCAACTTGGTGGCCACCTTGCTCATGCTGAGAGTCTGCTCGGCACCCGCCAGCTGGACCATGTAGTACTGGTCCTTGTTGTCCGTGCCGTCGCCGAACTCGGTGATGTGGCCAAGGCGTGAAGTCGTGCGCCACGCCGTCACCTCGCCATCCTCGACCGTCCACTTGGGGATGGCGTTCTTGCCGCCGTAGAGGCCTCCGAGCACCACCGGTTGGCGCGGGTCGCCGTGCTCGAAGCCCACCAGCACCTCGTCGCCCACGAGGGGGATGGCGACGTTGCCCCGTGACGGGCCCCCTCCCTGGCTCACGATGCGCGCCCAGCTGCTCTCGGTGTGTTCGTCCAGGCCGGGGAAGCGCACCTTGACCCGTCCGGCCTGGTTGGGGTCGTTGATGTTGGTCACCTCGCCCACGACCAGCCCGGGGTGGTGGGTCCCGGCTCCGAGGAGGAGCCCTTGCCTGTTGGCTATCCCGGTCCCGGCCGTGTCGCCGAGACGCTCGCCGGACCAGAAGCGGCTGATGAAACCCCGCCTGGCCCGGTAGCTGTGCTCCACCCGCGTGATCGGGTAGTTGCCAGAAAGCGGCCCGCTGTCCTCGACCCTTACGGCCCTGCCCGGCCGTAGGCGCCCGTCGATGTCGGATAGGCCGTGAGCCCTGACAGCGGCGGCAGCCGAGATGTCCAGGAGCGCCTGGCTCAGCCTCTCGGCCTCGGCGTCGCTGCCTGCCGCCAGGGCCGCGGTCGCCAGCTTGGCCTCGCCGAAGGCACTGTCGGGCTCCTTGCCCAGCTTGGCCAGGTCAGAGTCCAGTACAAGGGTTGGGGACGAGGCGGTGCCAACTATCTGTTGTTGCTTGTCGCGGTCCCAGCCGTAGACCTCGACGCTGCCGGGATGGTGACCGCCGGTGCGTACCGAGAAGTTGCGCAGTTCTGCCCCCAGCTGCATCACGACGGGTTCGTCGAGGCTGGGTGGAGCGAAATGGAGGGTGCCGGCGACCACGTACCAGTCGAAGCCGGCGCGCGACGCCATCTCGCTGAGCATGCCCATGTCGCAGTCCACCTGGAGCAC